>CAZNBU010000055.1:0-12916 GCA_964571035.1 uncultured Planctomycetaceae bacterium
AAGTGCAACTCCTCGGCCACGGCGATGAAACAGCGAAGATGGCGTAAGTTCATGTATTTCCCCAGAAGATGGAGTCCATTCCTCTGACCGTAGGGAACCGCATGAGTGCTTCCCGGTGACGATACCGGTCACAGAGGCTTACCAGTCGCCGCCATCCGGCCTTCCGCCGCCGGCACAAGGCGCCGAGTGTCCAAACAAGACCGGGTTATTCCATCGGTGTTGCCTTATCAGGCAAAACCACCGACAATTAATAATAATTCGCATTAACATCCGAGTCTAAATGGAGTCAAGCCGATCAAGCTCGAGGTGGCGAACCTGTCCCCCCCACGGCAGAGTGTTCTGGAACGACGAACGCATGAGCGACGAGCAGATCGCGCAGCGGCTGCAGGCCTCCGCGTCGCGCCAGCCACAGCCCGAGGACTTCATCCGCGGCGACCGCCGGGTGGGCCCACCAGCGCGTCGCCCAGGTGATGGCGGCTGCGCAGAAGTCCGGGGCGTTGGAACTGGGCTTCATGACCGACCCGGGCGGCGACCGGGGTGAGTCGAAAGACACCCCCATGAAACTGCGTCGGCACGCACGCCCTGACGCCGGCGCGTCGTCGTCGGCTGCACCGCTCGCGGATTTCAGCACGCGCGAGCACCTGCGCGCCGCGCCCAACGGAGACCCGAGGACCGCCTGTGCCACGTCGCCGGTCTGCCCGCCTTGGCACGGCAGCAGCAGGCACTGACCCTCAGCATTCAATGCCGGGGATGTGCGCCGGCCTGCTCCGCGTGTGTCGGCGACGGGCCTGTTCCGAACGGGCATGAGGCTTTGAAGAGATACCATCGAAGGATGTCGATTTCAGGAGACGACTGCACCAATTGATGGGGCGTAACACCAAGTGTGCAGGCGGCTCTTGACTTTTGCGGCGGCACGGACTCCCTTTCCAACCCGACGTGCGAATTGGTGCTATTTGCAATCCCGGTGACCGTCTGCTTGCATCGTGTTGCCCGTGTCCAGCGCGAGAAACGTATAGCCAGTTCGGTCAATCCGCTTACGAATCGAGTTCATCTGTCCGCTTGACGGTATGCTCGGTGCCACTGGTTCCATGCGCCCATCCAAATATCATTTTTCGGCATTGCGTGCCGGAGTGCCTCCATGCACACCATGCACGTGCCCACCCTCGATAGCCGTCCCCTGAGGCGGGCGCTGTGACAATTCGTTCAGAATGCCGCAGTGGGCTGCGTCCCGCGCCTCGTTACACCTTTCGCGCAAGCTCTTGAGCTGTCGCTCCAGCGCTCGAAGCTCGCTAATGCGGGCGGTAACGTGACCGATGTGCGCGTCGAGCAGCGTATTTACGTCTCCACAGTTCTCGGCGGGCGCGTCCTTGAAGCGCAGCAAGATGCGAACCTCGTCCAATGCCATGTCCAGCGATCGGCAATGGCGGATGAACGACAAGCGCTCCAAGTGACTCTCGTCGTAAATGCGGAAGTTCCCTTCAGTACGTGGAGGGGCAGCCAGCAACCCCTCGCGCTCGTAGTAGCGGATGGTCTCCACCGGGGTGCCTGTGACTCTCGCCAGCTCACCGATTTTCATCTTGCGTGCCCTCTAGGCCGGGACAACGATCGTGCCTGCATTTTAGGCGCTTGACTCTGTAGTGACTACAGATTGTTAAATGATGTTAGGTCCAGACAAGAGAATCGAGCATGAGTAAATGCAGTGTTGGCAGTTGCGGGTGTTCCGCCGTGCCCCAGCCGTCCGGTGAGTCCTCCCCCGACGCCCTCCACGCGAAGCTATACCGCATCGACAGCGCGGACTGCCCCACCGATGCCGCGCTGATCCGCAACAATCTGGAGCCCCTCGACGGCGTGACGGGACTCGACCCCGTTCAGACCGGGCGTACGTTGGACGTGAGCGATCGCCCCCACTCGCCGGCCTCGGTCGATGCAGTCTTGCCAGCCGCCGGCGGGTCGGCACAACGCATCGATGTGACCGGTGCCCCGCTGCGCACCACGCTCACGATCGCCGGCATGGACTGTCCGACCGAGGAGGCGTTGATCCGGAACGCGCTCGCCGGCATGCCCGGAGTGGCGGCGCTGGACTTCAACCTGATGCAGCGTCGCCTGAGCGTGACGCATCGTCCGGGGGCGTTGGACGCAGTCCTCGGCGCCCTGAGTGCCATTGGTCTCGAAGCGAAGGTCGAAACGGGGGATACGGAGAACGCTGTACCGCCGACCAAACCCGCACCGAAGACCCACTGGTGGCCGATGGCGCTGGCCGGAATCACTGCGACGCTGGCCGAGGGTGTGTATTGGCTCAACGGCGGCGACCACTGGACCGTCCTGGCGCTCGCGCTGGTGTCGATTCTCAGTGGCGGTCTGGCGACCTACAAGAAAGGCTGGATCGCGCTCAGGCATCGCAATCTCAACATCAACGCGCTCATGTCGATTGCCGTGACGGGCGCGATGCTCATCGGACACTGGCCGGAAGCGGCCATGGTGATGTTCCTCTTCACGCTGGCCGAGATGATCGAAGCGAAATCGCTCGATCGGGCCCGCAACGCGATTCGCGGCCTGCTGGAACTCGCGCCCGACACTGCGACCGTCCGTCAGGGCGATGGAAGCTGGGTAACCATGCCCGCCAAGGCGGTGCCTTTGAACGCAGTGGTGCGCGTGCGCCCTGGTGAGCGGATTGCGCTCGATGGCGTGGTGATCAACGGACGCTCGACGGTCAATCAGGCGCCCATCACTGGCGAGAGCCTCCCGGTGGACAAGTCCGAAGGCGACAACGTGTTCGCGGGCACGGTGAACGAGGCGGGATCGTTCGAATACAAGGTGACGGCCGAGGCGAACCATTCCACCTTGGCCCGCATCATCCATGCAGTCGAATCGGCCCAGGGCAGCCGCGCGCCCACCCAGCGCTTCGTCGACCAGTTCGCCCGGATTTACACGCCGGCCGTGTTCGCCGTCGCGCTGCTGGTGGCCATCGCGCCACCGCTAGCATTCGACGGCGCGTGGATGGACTGGATCTACAAGGCGCTGGTGCTGCTGGTGATTGCCTGTCCGTGTGCCTTGGTGATCTCGACGCCGGTCACGATCGTCAGCGGTCTCGCCGCGGCCGCCCGCAAGGGCATTCTGGTGAAAGGCGGGGTGTATCTCGAAGAGGGGCGCAAGCTCGCCACGCTGGCGCTCGACAAGACCGGCACGATTACGCACGGCAAGCCCGCCCAGACGGACTTCATGGTGCTGAGCGGCGACGCGAACGAGGCCCATATCCTGGCGGGAAGTCTCGCCGCACGCTCGGATCATCCGGTCTCGCTGGCGATCGCCCGTGCCGCGGTTGAAATGGGATGGGTGTTGCGCGAGGTCGCCGATTTCGCCGCCATTCCGGGCCGTGGCGTGCGTGGCGGCATTGATGGTCATATCTATCAACTTGGCAACCATCGACTGGTCGAGGAACTCGGGCTGTGCTCGCCCGAGATCGAAAAGACGCTGGACGTACTCGAGCGCCAGGGCAAGACGGCGGTGTTGTTGGCGGACCAGACCGGAGTGCTGGCGATCTTCGCAGTCGCCGACACGCTGCGCGAGACGAGCCGTCAGGCGATCGCCGATCTGCATTCCCTGGGCGTCAAGACGCTGATGCTCACCGGCGATAACGTCCATACCGCCGAATCGATCGCGAGCGCTGTGGGTATCGACGAGGCGAGGGGCAACCTGCTGCCCGAAGACAAACTCAGCACTGTCGAATCGTTGCTGACGCACCGGAAGGGTGGCAAGGTCGGCATGGTCGGCGACGGCATCAACGATGCCCCTGCATTGGCCCGTGCGGACATCGGATTCGCGATGGGGGCGGCCGGTACGGACACGGCTATCGAGACGGCCGACGTGGCGCTGATGGACGACGACCTGCGCAAGATCCCTACCTTCGTGCGCTTGTCGCGCGCCACTGCTGCAGTGTTGACGCAGAACATCGTTCTCGCACTCGGCGTCAAGGCGGTGTTTCTCATGATGACCTTCACGGGGGACGCCACGATGTGGATGGCCGTATTCGCCGACATGGGCGCAAGTCTGTTGGTGGTGTTCAACGGCTTAAGGTTACTGCGTAAATGAGTGCCAGGAAGTATTACGGAAGGCTCGCCGCTGCCTTCGGCGGCCCGCGGTGGGGCTGGCTTGCCCTTGCCACGGGCATTGTCCTTGCCGATCAGGGTGCCAAGGCATGGATCACCAGCTGGTTGCCCTACGGTGCAAGCGCGGCGGCCGCACCGTTCGTCAATCTCGTGCATCTCTTGAACGAAGGCGCCGCGTTCAGTCTGTTCGCCGATGCCGGTGGTGAGCAACGCTACTTCCTAACGGTCGTGGCCCTTGTTGTTTCGGCCGGCTTGGTCTTTCTACTGTTGCGGGGGGAAGGCAGTGGGCGCACTGCCCTCGGCTACAGCTTGATCCTCGGGGGGGCCCTGGGGAATGCGGTCGACCGGATATTGCGCGGTGCAGTGGTCGATTATCTCGACCTTTACGTGGGCAGCTTGCACTGGCCAGCGTTCAACCTCGCCGACTCGGCGATTGTGATGGGCGTCCTGCTTATCCTGCTGGGAAATAGCGGCGCCACACGTTCAGCAAGGTAAGTTCACTCGACCATTTTTCTACTCAGGGCCAGCGACTGGTCCAATATCGATGAGTCTGGAGCATGCGCGCGAAGCGCGCCGATTAACAGGAAAAAGGGACAATGAGAGCGCCCCTCACGCGGACGCGCAAAGGGAGGGGGCGGGCCTTGCCCAACTGCCTGTGTACCCGAGTACCGATTTTCGATTGCGTAACAATGAGGAGTACGAAATGCCGCGACGATTCTTACAACTTGGGCGCGTGATGCTGGCCGCGCTCATCGTCCTCAGCGGATCGCGCGCTGCTGTTTCAGCCGACCAGCCGCTGCCACCCGACGAAGCGTTCCGGTTCAAGGCTTCCTTCCGGGGCGCGGATACAGTGTTGGTCGAGATTGTCCCAGCTGAGAACCATTATCTCTACAAGGACAAGCTCCGCTTTCATCTGAAAAACGCGAATGGAGTGTCAATCAAGGAGTTGCGCCTGCCGCCGGGGGAAAAGAAAAATGATCCGTTCTTTGGCCTGATCGAAGTATACAAGGCGCCCGTCCGAGCCGTCATCGTTGTCAACCGTGCATCGAAAGCCACGGAGTTCACGCTATTCGCATCGTATCAGGGGTGTAACGAGAAAATCGGGCTGTGTTATCCGCCAATCGAGAAACTCGTCGACCTGAAATTCCCAAAGTAGGGGTTTGCCCATCACGCGGTGGCCAATCAGTGCGACGTTAATTGTCCCATGCAAACAGCCACCTTTCTGCGCTCACCCCAGCGAATGCCTGCGTGTGCTTATAGGTGCGGGACCCGTTGACTCTGTAGCAACTTCATAGTCTCTAATACGCCCCGCCCGGCGTCTATAGCCGCCTTTGGAGACGAACAGTGAAACATCGTTGCAGACGTTCAAGCCTTACGGCCGAGGCCATCGCAGTGGCATGCGAGAGATTGCGGCCGGATTTATTGACGGAGCGGAATTACGGGCGGTTAGAGACCTTGGACGCAATGAGCCCCGTATATAAGACGTCGCGGACGGTGAAGCAATGATTCCTGAACTCGGTCATTTCGCCCTCATTCTCGCGCTTGTGATCTCGCTAATGCAGGCTACAGTGCCGCTGGTTGGCGCACACCGCAACCGCCTTGCGCTGATGGCCGTGGCGCGGCCGGCTGCGCAGGGGCAGTTCCTGTTCCTCGCCATCTCCTTCGCCTGCCTTACCTGGGCGTTCGTGCAGAACGATTTCTCGGTGCAGTACGTGGCGATGCATTCGAATACGGCTACGCCGATGATCTATCGCATCACCGGCGTGTGGGGCAGCCACGAGGGCTCGCTTCTGCTGTGGGCGCTGACCCTGTCGTTGTGGACCGTCGCTGTGACCATCTTTAGCAGCAAGCTGCCGGAAGCGTTCATGGCGCGGGTCTTGAGCGTGCTGGGCTGGGTGAGCGTAGGTTTCCTTTCCTTTACCCTCATCACCTCGAACCCGTTCGACCGCCTGCTGCCGGCGGTGCCCGAGGGGCGCGACCTCAATCCGCTGCTGCAGGACCCGGGGATGATCATCCATCCGCCGCTCCTCTACATGGGCTACGTCGGCTTTTCGGTCGCCTTCGCCTTCGCCATCGCGGCGCTGCTGACCGGCCGCCTCGATGCCGCCTGGGCGCGCTGGTCGCGTCCTTGGACCACCGTTGCCTGGGTGTTCCTCACCGCCGGCATCGCGGTCGGTTCGGGCTGGGCCTACTATGAACTCGGCTGGGGCGGCTGGTGGTTCTGGGATCCGGTGGAGAACTCCTCCTTCATGCCGTGGCTGCTCGGCACCGCGCTGATGCATTCGTTGGCGGTGACCGAAAAGCGTGGCGCCTTCCGCAGCTGGACGGTGCTGTTGGCGATCGGAACCTTTACGCTGTCGCTGCTGGGTACCTTCCTGGTGCGCTCCGGGGTGCTGACCTCGGTGCATGCGTTCGCAACCGATCCGAAGCGCGGTCTTTTCATCCTCGCGCTTCTGGTGCTGGTGATCGGCATCTCGCTCACCCTTTATGCATGGCGGGCGCCGCGGCTTGCCGGCGGGGGCAGTTTCGCGTTCGTCTCGCGCGACACTTCGCTCTTGGGCAACAACGTTCTGTTGTCGGTGGTGTGCGCCTCGGTGCTGCTGGGTACGCTCTACCCGCTGTTCCTCGATGCGCTGAACCTGGGCAAGATCTCCGTCGGGCCACCGTATTTTGAGGCCGTGTTCGTGCCGCTGATGGCGCCGGTCGTGATCCTGATGATGATCGGTCCCTTCATCCGCTGGAAGACCGACGAGGGCTCGCGCGTCGCGCGCCAGGTCGTGCCGGGGCTCGTCGCGAGCGTGGTAGCTGGTGCGGCTGCCGCGTTCCTCATTGGCCACGCCACCTGGCGCACCGTGCTCGGGCTGTCGCTGGCGGCGTGGGTGGTCATCGGCAGCGTTCAAATCCTTGTGCGCCGGCTGGCTGATCGCCCGGGTACAGCTACGTCCGTCCGTCTGCGCGGGATTCCTCGTGCGTGGTGGGGGATGTGGATGTCACACCTTGGGATTGGCGTATTCATTGTCGGTGTGACGATGGTAGGCGGTCTTCAGCAGAGTGCCGACCTCAAGATGCATCCGGGGCAGCACGCATTACTTGCCGGCTACACCTTCACTTTGCGCGAGGTGGTCGATGCGACAGGGCCAAACTATGCGGCTGCGCGTGCCACCGTCGAACTGACCCGCGGCGCATCTCCCGTCGCCACACTGCGCCCGGAAAAGCGTCTCTATCACGCGCAGCAGATGCCAATGAGCGAAGTTTCAATTGACGTTGGTCCGTTCCGGGATGTGTATATATCACTCGGCGAGCGACTCGAGGACGGGGCTTGGATCGTCCATCTCTTCTACAAACCCTTCATCAGCTGGATCTGGCTCGGCTGCATTCTCATGGCAGTAGGGGGAGTCCTCGCCGCCAGTGATGGCCGCTATCGCCGCCTGGCCGAGAGAAATGCGTCGTCCGCCGCCGTCGGTCAGACAGCCTGAATCGCGTCATGAAAGCCAAGTTTCTCGTTCCCCTGGTGCTGTTCCTGGTGCTAGCCGGCTTTCTCGGGTTAGGCCTCACCCTGAACCCGCGTCTAGTCCCTTCGCCGCTCATCGACAAGCCGGCGCCCGAGTTTCGCCTGCCGCAACTTGAAAACCCTGACAGTTACGTCAGCCTTGCCGACATGCGCGGAAAGGTTTGGCTGCTTAACGTCTGGGCGTCCTGGTGTCCAGCGTGTCTGCAAGAGCACCCGGTGCTGCTCGACTTGGCGCGCCAACAGGTCGTGCCGATCGTTGGGCTTAACTACAAGGACGGCCGCGACGACGCCATCGGCTGGTTGCGTAAGCACGGAGATCCGTACACGACGTCGGTAATGGATGCGGATGGGCGTGTGGGTATCGACTATGGCGTCTATGGCGTGCCCGAAACCTTTCTCATCGACCAGGCCGGCATGATCCGTTACAAGCACATCGGCCCTGTGACGCCCGAGGCGGTGCGCGATCTGATCCTGCCCAAGATTGCGGAGTTGAAGCGTGCGGGTTGATCTGATGCATCGAGTGACGGTTTCTGCTGTGCCGGCGTTTTTTTTGTCCCTTGCCCTTCTGATCGGTGCGACGCCGGGCGTGCTCGCCCAAGCGCCGCAGCGCGGCGGCGCGGCGGAACTCCTCGCAGCCGACCCCGTGCTTGAGGAGAGGGTGACCGAGTTGTCGCACAAGCTTCGCTGCCTGGTGTGTCAGAACCAGTCCATCGCCGAATCGAATGCGCCGCTGGCGGTGGACCTGCGCAACCAGGTGCGTGAACAGCTCGCGGCTGGGAAAAACGAAGATCAGGTGATCGATTACCTGGTGGCTCGCTACGGCGATTTCGTTCTTTATCTTCCTCCCGTAAACGGCATCACCCTGCTGCTATGGGTAGGCCCCGGCCTGCTGCTGTTCAGCGGTGCCGGCTGGCTCGCGCTGCGCCTGCGCAGGCGCGCCGACGAGCCTGCAGCCGCCGCGCTCAACAACGACCAACGCAACCGCGCCCGCGCTTTGCTCGACGGCGCACCATTGCCTCCCGAGGAGCCCCGCTCGTGACTGTCTTCCTGATTCTGGCCGCCGCGCTGGTCGCTGGTGCCCTGCTGCTCGTCCTGCCGCCTATGCTCGGGGCAGGTCGTATCCATGCGCATGCGCAACAAGCGCAACGCCAGGCCGAAACCGTACTGGTAGTGTTGCGTGAACAACTCGTCGAGATCGAGAACGCATTCGCCGCGGGTGATATCGACGAAGCCGAATACAACCGGGCACGCAGCGAGCTGGAGCAGCGTGCGCTTGAGGAGGGCGAGGCTGCGGAAGCGCATACGGACCTACGTCCATCGCGGGTTTGGGCGCTGCTATCGGCACTTGCCGTGCCAGTGCTGGCGACCGGTATCTACCTGACACTCGGGGAGCCGAACGGACTGGATCCGGTTCAGACTGCTGCGCCGGAAGGCGGTCACGAGATCACGCCCGCGCAGATCGCGCAAATGGTTTCGCAGCTCGCGATCCGGCTGGAGCGTGAACCGAACAACCCCGAGGGCTGGGTGATGCTCGCGCGGTCCTACGCGATGATGCAGGACTTCCAGACGGCCACGGCGACCTATCAGAAGATCGGCCATAACATGCCTGAGCATCCGGACGTGTTCGCCGAGTGGGGTGACCTGATCGCAGGGGCTCAGGGCCGCAAGGTGTCGGGCGAGGCCGAGCGGCTTGTGAAGCGGGCGCTGGCGCTCGATCCGAACCACATGAAGGCGCTGGCGCTTGCTGGCACTGCTGCTTTCCAGCAACAGGATTTCGTCAAGGCGTCCGCTTACTGGGAGCAGGTCCTGGCGCAGGTGCCACCGGCCGAGGAGTTCGCCCGTTCGATCCGGGCGAGCATCAACGAGGCGCGGATCAAGGGCGGTATGCCTGCGCTCGACCACGAGGCCCTGCCGCAGGCCGGCGCGGGCAAAGAGGCCGCCGCCGGCACTCCCCTACCCGGACTCACGGTCAAGGGACGCGTCACTCTGGCGCCCGAGATTGCCTCGCGCGCTGCCGCCGATGATGCCGTCTTTGTTCTCGTGCGTCCGGCGCAGGGCGGGAAACCGCTCGCGGCGTTGCGCTACCGCGTGGCGGATCTTCCTGCGGAATTCAGCTTCGAGAAAGCGGAGCGGATGTCGGACGGGCCGGTGCCCGATCGGGTTTCGATTGGTGCTCGCGTCTCCAAGCTAAGCGAGGCTGCGCCCCGATCGGGCGACCTGGAAGGCCGCACTGTCGCTGTGGCGCCCAACGCCACAGCGGTTGCGGTCGTGATTGACCGGATACGCGAGTAATCCTGTTCTCATCGCTGGCATCCTGATCTCACTCGCCGACGATGAAAACTTCCTCCGATGGGTTTTACGCTCGATCGACCTTGCCTCTTCAATCAGGGTAGATCTGTCTTGGGGCACCCTTTGGGGGTATGCACTGACAGCGCGCATACCGCGCTACCAGGCTGATCGAGATATCAGGCCGACGTTTACTTGCGCGGCACTCTCGCCACTGCTTTTACACCGAGTCACCAATCAATGGCTACAACCGAAATCAACTCGACGAGCACTGAAACCACAACAGGTTGGACGATCATTTTCGTCGCGTGGCTAATCGCGAGTGCATCGACGCTTGGAGCCTTGTTTTTCGGTGAAATCATGAAGCTTCCGACTTGCTCGCTGTGCTGGTACCAACGCATTTTCATGTTTCCGCTCGCACTGATTCTTCCAATGGGGCTGTTTCCGTTCGACTGGAAAGTTATTCGCTATTCCCTGCCGCTGGCCGTCATTGGCGGATTGGTCGCGGTGTTCCATCAACTTCTCGTCGCCGGTGTGATCCCTGAGGATGTCCGTCCCTGCGCGCAGGGTGTCCCGTGCTCGCAGACGGTCATCGAATGGTTCGGCTTCCTGACGATCCCGCTGCTGTCGGTCATCGCCTTCTCGATCATCATCACTTTGCTAATCTGGGCCTATCTTCGGAGTTCTAAATGAAGCAAAAGACCGTGTTTCTTGGCGCCGTCGTACTACTGCTGCTTGTGTTCGCCGTCGCAACGATGAACCACAAGGCTGAAACGGCCGAGCAAACGGAGCAAGTGGTCGATCGCAATCGAGACCGCCTGATTCGGATGCATTCGCCGACGCTTGGCAACATGCAGGCGAAGGTCGTCATCGTTGAATTTCTCGATCCCGCGTGCGAAACCTGTCGTAGTTTCTATCCGTTGGTGAAGCAAATGATGGCGGCGAACCCGAACGACATTCGCCTTGTCCTGCGTTACGCGCCGTTCCATGAGGGATCGGAAGACGTTGTTGCCGTGCTCGAGGCTGCGCGCAAGCAGGGCAAACTCTGGCCGGCACTCGAGGCACTGCTCGCGTCGCAGGCAGAGTGGGCACCCCATCATACGGCGCAGGTGGATCTCGTTTGGAAGCATCTCGAAGGGTTGGGGCTCGATCTTGCGCGAATGCGCGCGGATATGGCCGCGCCAGAAATCGCACGCGTCATCGAGCAGGATCTTGCTGACGCGCAGGCGCTTAACGTCACGAAGACACCTGAGTTCTTCGTGAATGGGCAGCCGTTGCCGCGCTTTGGATACGAACCGCTCAAGCAGTTGGTAAACAGTGCGCTGACGGAAGCCTCACGAACCCGGCAAGACGGACGATGAGGCGGGCTTGGAAAGCCTCCTGCATCAGATCTGGAATGATTACGCAAGAAAGCTTCGAAGTTCGGCTTCGTGCCGATACCGGGCATGGCAAATGGGCTCCGCGTGTTGCGGCGATCGGAGCGAAGACGTGCGAAGGTGTTCTTTCTGTCGACGAGGAGGATGCGAAATGAAAAAGACGATCTTGATTGCAGCCATAATGGCCGCCGTGCTTCCGGCCGCGCCGGGCATGGCGCAGCCGACAGCGGCCCCGCCCGCGAAAGACGCTCAAATGCAGCAGCAGGCGCCTGAAGTCGCCGAGTTCGACAAGCAGATGGCGCAGATGCAGCAGACCATGCAGCGGATGCAGGAGCAGATGGAGATGATCCGCCAGACCCAGGATCCGCAGGAGCGACAGAAGCTGCTTCAGGAGCACTGGGAAACGATGCGCAACGGCATGGGAACAATGCACGGCATGTGGGGGCCGGGCATGTTGGGTTGCTGTGCGGGCGGTCCGATGATGGGCGGCGCAATGAGGGGCGGTCACATGATGGGATGGCGCGGGATGGGGGACTACTATTCGAAGCTCACCCCGGATCAGATGAAGCAGCGCCAGTACATGATGGATCGGTACATGGGCATGCAGCAGCAGATGATGGACCATATGATGCAGCATCAGAACTACATGTGGATGCAGCCGACTCGGTGAGGATGCGAGAGTGGCGGGAAGTCTGCCGGCCGCGTCTTCAACCCGATCGTTTCCGGTCGGGCCTATTTCCCCGGAGCCGACGAACTCTGCTGGGGCCGACGCGCGTGGTCTCAACATCCGCAGCAGACAACTTGACGTTGGCTGTAGTCGAACCGCGTGACAGACAGCCCAACGATCGCAGGCTCGGCGAAGAGAGCACTAGGCAGCATACTCCCGGGAAGTTGCGCGGCTGAAGTGTGCCGCGATCAGGAGCACATTGATGACCGAAAAGACGGCCACCCACAGCAGCGGAACCGCAACGAAACCCATCCACATGATCTGCGTCTCGCTACACGGCATGATCGGCGAGCAAGAAGCCGCCTCGACCGGCGTCGTTACTGAGGTCTGCAGCAGATGGATAACGGAGATGAGCCATCCGGCGCTCGCCAGAGGCAGTGCATAGAACACGACGTGCCGGTCGAAGAGGAACAGCCCCACCATGAGGACCGGAGTTAGCGGAAACATGAAGAGGCGCAGATACCAGCAAATGACGCAGGGCTCAATTCGTAGGTATTCACTCAGGTAAAGCGCGCCGATCATCGACAGGGCGGCGATCGACCAACCCACCAAAACCAGCATCCAGCTGATGCCGAAAAGGTCATCCGCCGATGGGCGCTCGTGGATGTTCATCGACTTGGATCTCCCAAGAGTAGAGCAGGTATCAGGGGCTGACTCGCGAGGTATCGGCGATGCCGCTCGGGCGGATGGACTCGTCCCCCGCGGGCGCCGCACACACCATCGGCGTAGCCACGATCCAACTCGCCCACGCTACCCGCCACGTGGGGACGGGTCAATGCCTTTCGCCCGAAACGGAAATACTGAAACCGACGGTTGTTGTGCCACCGGTGGAGCGGACAAACGGGGTGCCTCCATGCATGCGCGCGATTGCTGCCACGATCGCCAGTCCGAGTCCGTGATTGGTGTCCCC
>CAZNBU010000056.1:0-12422 GCA_964571035.1 uncultured Planctomycetaceae bacterium
CGAGCACTCCCAGTCCAATCGTTGTCCACCGTCTCATGGCTGTCTCCTTGGTCTCCGTCTGCGAAGCTTCTCCGGGCTCGCAAGAAAATTGTCAATCCATAGCTACATCTGGCCGGCGCGTTGCATGCGGCGCCGCGCGCGCAGCGCCACGATCAGCAGTACCAGAAACACGATCCCGCCGACGGCTGACACCACTCCGCCCAGCCCCATCGTGAGCAGGCCCGCCCACTGCTTGCCGGTGCGCACCACCTGCTCAGTGCCGTAGGCTTTGCGTTCAGCGGCTGCAATCGCGAACCCAGCCGCCATGATCGACATGCCGACGCCGTACAGCACCGGCTGCCACGCCGCCCATGCCCTCGACTTGCGGCCCGGCAGCGGCGCGCCGAATGCGGGCAGCAGCACCAGAATCGCCGCCATGAATGCGGCCGTAACCCCGCCAAGGCTGACGTGATAGTGCGCGGGCACCAGCGTGTTGTCGCCGCGGATCATCGCGCCAAGGATGAACCCGGCGACCGTCATGACGGCGCTGACCGCAAACCCCACAAACGCCGGCCCGCGAAACGCGCCGCTCGCAACCCGGTTGCGCGACCGCCACACCGAGGCGATCAGCAGCACCAGAAACACGCTCACAACCGGGAACAGCCCCCAGCGCATCATCTGCGTGAAGTGCTGCGGCGGCGCGTCGTCCAGGATCAGCCACGGGCCGCCAAGGCTGGGCAACAGCAGCAGCGCGAACAGCGCAGCCGAAAGGCCCGGGTGCAGCGCCCGCCGGCCCAGCACGCGCGACAGCAGCAGCAGCCACACACTCACCATCGCCAGTGTGTTGGCAAACTGCATTACGTGCCCGCCGCCCCAGAAAAGCCGCTCGTAGTATTGAAGCGGCTCCAGCGCCGCCGGCTGTGTCGCCCACGCCGCGCCGAAGGTTGCAAGCGCGGTCAGGTAGGCGATCGCGGCTGCGCGAATGCCCGGGCGTGCGTCCGCCGGCAGCTCAGAGGCCTGCGCGTTCGGCAGCAGGCGCGCGTCCAGCAGGCTCACGCCCACGGCGCTGCCGAACATGCCGATGCCCGCCAGGAACAGCCAGTGATCCAGCGCTGGCACGTAGTTGCTTTTCATCGGCGTGGCGTCGCGCGCGAACATTGCGGCGCTGAAGGCGACCACACCCGCGACCGCAATCAACTGCGCGTAGGGCGTCGCGCGCGTGCGGCGCACACCCGGCAGCAGGCAGAAGAACCCGGCAATGCACGCCGAGAACCACACGGTCAGCGCCTGATTGACGTGCACCACAAGGCCGCGGTGGCCGAACTGTGGGTCGGGCGACAGGATGGTCTCAAGATCAGGGATGCGCGCGACAGCCAGATAGAGCGCCGACATGCCGGCGATCGCCACGCAGCAAACCGCCAGCGTGAACCAGCGCCCCGCGTCCTGCAGGGCCACCCGGCTTGTCAGTTGGTTGTCGGGCGCCATGGCACAATCCACCCGCGGGGGTATACCACCCGCACAATACAGGCGTCCCCGGCGATTTCCGCTGAATTGACGCCGACCCAGTTCAGGAACGATCCGCAACGCACGGAGCATCCGCAATGAGCAGACTTCAGTACGAATGGGACGACGCCATCGGTCACATTGCCCGCAGCGACAAGCGCATGGCGCGAGTGATCAAAGCCGCGGGCGACGCGCGGCTCGAAATCAAGCGCGTGCGCACGCCGTTTGAGTACCTGCTGCGCGCGATCATCTACCAGCAACTGGCGGGCGCGGCGGCGTGCACGATCCACGGCCGCCTGCTCGACCTGTTTCCGCGCAAGCGGCCGGACCCGGAGCTGCTGCTGCGCCTGCGCGCGCCAAGACTGCGCAAAGCCGGCGTGTCGATCAACAAGCAGAAGGCGATCAAGGATCTCGCCAGGCGCGCCCTCGCGGGCGAAGTGCCCGGGTACGCAGCGCTGGGCCGCATGAGCGACCAGGAGATCGTGGACACGCTGACCAAGGTGCACGGCATAGGCCGCTGGACCGTGGAGATGCTGCTCATGTTCCAACTGGGCAGGCCGGACGTGCTGCCGGTGGATGACCTCGGGGTAAGAAAGGGGTTCGCCAAAGCCTACGGGTTGCAGGAGATGCCGCCGCCCAAAGAACTAGCCAGGCTGACGCAGCAGTGGCAGCCGTACAGGTCCGTAGGAAGCTGGTACTGCTGGCGCGCCCTCGAACTGCCTTAACGGTCAGGATTTTCAGGATGAGCAGGATTACAGGAAAGGGTGGATCATGCCGCTGATTCATGAGGAGCTTACGGAGAAGATCATTGGGCTTTGCATGGAGGTGCATCGCGAACTCGGCCACGGATATAGCGAGTCGGTGTACCATGCCGCGCTGTTGATTGCTTTCAGGGACGCTGAGCTGAATGCAGCCAGCGAGGTTGGGATTGACGTCCGGTTTCGGGGCGAGAACGTTGGCAAGTTCTACGCGGACATCATAGTTGAAGGGTGTGTCCTGCTGGAGTTGAAAGCGTTATCGGCCTTGACCAACGACCACAAGAGCCAGGTAATCAACTACCTGAAGGGCACGGGGTTTGAGGTCGGGCTTCTGATCAACTTCGGCCAGCCAAGCCTCAAGTTCTATCGCCTCGAACACCCGGGGTCGTACCGCCCAAAACAATCCTGAGCATCCTGAAAATCCTGACCGTATTTTGCAGGTAAGCGGGCTGGGTGAAACGGTTAACAGTGGATGTCTAAAGCGCGGGTTGAACGTTGCTTTCACCTTTGTGCCGAGCGGGGTTGGCGCCTGGCTTGCGCGTTGCTGCGTGACGCCCATGAAGCATCCGACTGCGTGCAGTCGGCGTTTGTCGCCGCCGCCCGCAAACCGGAGCGCATACCCGCCGATGACCCGTGGCCGTGGTTCAGCGCGGTGCTGGTCAACGAGGCCCGCAACGCGCGACGCAAGCACAAGGCGCTGCCTACTGACGAGGAATTCATGATGTCCGATCCACGGCCCGATCCCGCCACAGCCGCGCAACGCGCCGAGCTTGCGGGCGAGTTGCGGCTGGCCATGCAAACGCTGCCTGAGGGCGAGCGCGACGCGCTGGCGCTGACGTACATCGGCGGGCTGACGCACGCCGAAGCGGCGCAGGCGCTGGGCATGCCGGTCAAGACCGTCAGCAGCCACGTCGCCCGCGGGCTTGAGCGGCTGCGCAACCGGCTGGGACATAAGGAAGGAACACTCACGTCGGCGCTGGCGGTGATGCCCGCGTTTGCGGCGCCGGGCGGTTGGGAGAGCATGCTGGCGGCATGGAAGGGCGCGGCGTTTGGCGCGCTGACGCCCGCAAGTGTAGTGGCGACAGGGGGAGCAGTGATGGCGAACAAGGGTCTGTGGGCTGCAGGTCTCGTGCTGGCGCTGGGGATCGGGTTCGGCGGCGGGCTGGCATGGGAGAACGCGACGACCGATGCGCCCGAAACAAACCCGGCCGCCGACACGACGCGCAAACCGGATGCAGGGGGCGCAGCCACCGACGTGAAGCGCGCATCGGACGCGACGGATGACTCCGACAACGAAGCGCTGGCGGCGGCGCAGCGCGAAGTGAAGCAGGCCAAGGCCGAGAACACGAAGCTGCGCGGAGAGCTGGCGGACGCGCGCGTGGCCCGCGACGAGTGGAAGGCAAAGGCGGAAACCCTGGACGCCGAGCTCGCGCCGGTGCGCGCCGAGCGGGCCGAGCGCGAGCCGACCTTCACCTTCGGCAAGTACGGCGACATCAAGGGCGTGCGCGAGGCGAACTGGAAAGAGCTGACCGCAGCCAACCACGAGGTGGTCGCCTGCATTCGCGAGATCCGCGAGGCGCAGCGCAACGGCGAAAAACCGGCGCAGGAGACGATGGTCCGGCTGCAGCGCAACACCGAGATCGTGCGCAAATACGAGTACGAAACCATCGGCGTGATCAAAAGCTTCGCGCGCCATAACGGCGAGCTGACCTACCCGCTGAGCATGGCCAACCTGTTCGCGGGCGAGCTGCGCACAGCCGGGTTGCCCCTGAGCGAGCAGCAGCGAGCGAGCATCGAGGCGCTGGGCCTGGAGTTCGAGCGCGACTGGGAGGCTGCGCAGGCGCGCTTCGGCAACACCACGCCGCGCTGCGAAAAGCTGCTGGAGGAGTACGTGCTGAAGGGACGGTTTGTGGACGCGTTGTATGACGCGCTGACCGCGGAGCAGCGCGCGCACATGGTGGACCCGGCGACGTTACGCGTTGCGTTCTGCGACCTGCACTGCCCGACGCTGATGCTGATCCACACCTCGCCGATCATCACCGGCGCGGACGCTTCTGAGCTGAAGGTGAAATTGCAGAAGATGCTTTCGGAACGATACAGCATCAGCGACGGCCAAGCCGAAACGCTGCAACAGTTGATTGATTCCTGGGGGGCGGACGTCGCGACGATCCTGACGCCGGTGCCGCAGTTGGAGGTGCGCTACTACACCTACGACCAGGGGACAGTGGCGCTGAAGGCCACGGTGAAGCTGGTAAAGGGGCTGCGCGATCTGGTGACGATGGACGAGGAATCCCGCAGCAAGCTGCTGGACAGCTACGACGTCTACATCCCGCGTGTCGTGCAGCAATGACAAGCAGTGACAACCGGGGCGGGTGACATCCCACGTGCACCCAAGCCACCCGCTCCGGATTGTCGTAGCATCGGCGTCCCGCCGATGGAGTACTTGCGGGCCTCCGGCCCGCAGCATTGGCCGGAGGCCAATGCGAACGACATCGGCAAGGATGCCGATGCTACGCGTTCAGCGTCCGTCCATGCACTGCGAGCGCGGCCTCTTTCACGCATTCCGCCAGTGTTGGGTGCGCGTGTGTGGCGCGGGCTATGTCTTCCGCGCTGGCAGCGAACTCTATGGCGACCGCGCACTCGGCGATCAGGTCTCCCGCGCGCGGGCCGATGATGTGGGCGCCCAGCAGCCGATCAGTCTCGGCGTGCGCGAGCAGCTTTACGAACCCCGCAGTCTCGCCCAGCGCGCGCGCGCGGCCGTTGGCGATGAACTGGAACTTGCCGGTCTTGTACGGCACGCCGGCTTCCTTGAGCTGCTCCTCGGTGCGGCCAACGCCGGCCACTTCGGGGTGCGTGTAGACGATGCCGGGGATGGCGTCGTAGTTCACGTGGCCGTAGCCGGTCGCGATGTACTCCGCGACCGCCACGCCTTCGTCTTCGGCTTTGTGCGCCAGCATCGGGCCCTGCACCACGTCGCCGATGGCGAAGATGTTCTCGACCTTCGTCTGCCAGTGCTTGTTGATCGGCACGCGGCCGCGGTTGTCCAGCTCGATGCCGACGCTTTCGAAACCAAGCCCTTCGGTGTTCGGCTTGCGCCCGACACTCAGCAGCACCCGGTCGCACTTGATGTCGTCCAGGCCTTCGGCTGTGACGACGCATCCCTTCTTGCCGGCCCTGGCGCCGGTGACCTTGGCGCCGAGGTGGAACTCCATGCCCTGCTTCTTGAACAGCTTGAGCGCCTCCGCGCACAGGTCGCCGTCCATGCCGAACAGGATCTGGTCCATGTACTCCAAGACGGTGACCTTGCTGCCGAGACGGCGCCAGACGCTGCCCAGCTCAAGCCCGATCACGCCGCCGCCGATCACTACGAGGTGCCTCGGCACTTCCGGGTAGGCGAGCGCGGTCGTCGAGTCGCCGATCAAGTCACCGTCGAATTCGGCCCCCTTGAGCATGCTCGGCACGCTGCCGGTCGCGATGATGATGTATTTGCACTTGAGCGTCGCGTCGCCGACAGTGACGGTGTTGGCGTCCTTGATCGTGCCGGTGCCCTCGTAGCGCGTGACCTTGTTCTTCTTGAACAGGCCTTCCACGCCCTTGGTCAGCGCGGTGACAGTGGCGTCCTTGCGCTTCATCATGGTGCCAAGGTCAAGCTCAACGCCGCCGACCTTCACGCCGTGTTGTTTCAGGTCGTCGCGTGTGGCTTCAAAGCGCTCGCTGCTTTCGAGCAAAGCTTTCGAAGGTATGCACCCCACGCGCAGGCAGGTGCCGCCCAGCGCTTTTTCTTTTTCAATGCAGGCAACCGACATGCCCAGCTGCGCCGCGCGAATCGCCGCAATGTACCCGCCGGGCCCGGCGCCAATGACTACGAGATCGAAGGTGTCAGCCATGGTCGTCCAATTCTGTCGCCCCTCACGGGGCTCTGTGTGTCCTCGCATGCAAACCCCGGGCTTACGCCCGGGGCTACGATCTGACGCCCCCTGAAGGGGGCGATTCCGTCATGGCCCCTGTACCCGATCCTGACGTTGACCCAACACCCAACACCCAACACCCAAGACCCAAGACCCAACACCCGCCGTTAGACTTCCATCAGCATCCGGGTCGGGTTCTCGATGCAGTCCTTGATCCGCTTGAGGAACGTTACCGCCTCGCGCCCGTCGATCAGCCGGTGGTCGTAGCTTACCGCGACGTACATCATCGGCTTGATGACGACCTGGCCGTCGCGCGCCACCGGGCGGTCCTGGATCGCGTGCATGCCGAGAATCGCCGACTGCGGCGGGTTAATGATCGGCGTGCTGAGCAGGTTGCCGTAGATGCCGCCGTTGGTGATCGTGAACGTGCCGCCCTGCATCTCGTCGGGCTGAATCTGGTTGGCTTGCGCGCGCTTGGCGAAGTCGGCGATGGCGAGCTCAACTTCGGCGAAGCTCAACCGCTCCGCGTTGCGGATCACCGGCACCACCAGGCCTTTGCCGCCGCCGACGGCGACGCCAATGTCCTGGTAGTTGTGATAGACGATGTTGTCGCCTTCGATCTGCGCGTTGACCTGCGGCATCATCTTCAGCGCGTCCACGGCGGCCTTCACGAAGAAGGACATGAACCCGAGCTTGATGCCGTACTTCTTTTCGAAGGTCTCTTTGTACTGGTTGCGCAGCGCCATCACCTCGCTCATGTCGATTTCGTTGAACGTGGTGAGCAGCGCCGCGGTCTGTTGCGCCTCGACCAGGCGCTGGGCGATGCGCTTGCGCATGTTGGTCATGCGCACGGTTTCGGTTTCGCGGGCGGTGCTGCCTGTGCTCGGCGCGCGTGCTTGCGCCGGTTTGGGCGTCGCCTTCTGGACGTCTTCCTTCAGGATGCGGCCGCCGGGGCCGGTGCCTTCGATCTCGGATAGGTCGAGATCTTTTTCGTGCGCTACGCGGCGGGCCGCCGGCATTACCCGGGGTTCGTCTTGTTTGGTCTGCTTTTTGTTGGCCGGCGCTTTTTCTGCTTTCGGCCCTTCGCTTCCTCGGTGACGCGGTGCGTCACCTGCGGTTCGTTCGCTTTGCGAACTGCTTCGGGCTCCTGCTTTCTTGTCGTCGGCCTTTGCCTTGGTGGGTTTGCCGTTTTCGTTGATGAGGGCGATTACTTCTCCTACCTGGGCGGTGTCGCCTTCGCTTTTCAGCAGCTTTTCGATTACGCCGCCTTTGGGCGCGCCTACCTCGAGCGTGCTTTTGTCGGAGTCGATCTCGACGACGGTTTCGTCGGTTTCGACCGCGTCGCCTTCTTTCTTGCGCCACCCGGCGATGATGACTTCGGTGATGCTTTCGCCGGGGCTGGGTACCTTGAGTTCGATCGTCATTGCGTTCGTCCGTTCTGTATTCGCTGCCCTGGGGTTGCGGCGCACACCCGGTCCTTACGGACCGGGCTATCCCAGTGCTTCTTCGATCAGTTTGTCCTGCTCGGCCTTGTGGCGGCCGGGGCTTCCGGTGGCTGGGCTGGCGGCGATCGGGCGGCAGACCCACTGCAGCCGGTTCTCGCCCTTGAACGCCCGGAACCAGTGCCAGCGCATGTGCACACACGCGCCCATGTTTTCGTGCTCTTCCTGCACCCAGACCGGCTGGGCGTTGGGGTAGCGCTTTGCGATCTCGTGCAACTGCTCGTCTTTCAGCGGGTAGAGCTGCTCGATGCGCACGATGGCGACGTCTTTGCGGTCGTCTTCTTTGCGCTTCGCGTCGAGGTCGTAGTACACCTTGCCGCTGCACAGCAGCACGCGCTTGGCCTTTTTGTTGGCCCAGTCGTCCCAGATGATGCGCTGGAACCCGCCCTGTGAAAGGTCCTCCAGGCTGCTCACGCATTCCGGGTGGCGAAGCAGGCTCTTGGGCGACATCACGATCAGCGGCTTACGCCACGTGCGCTTGGCTTGCCGGCGCAGCATGTGAAAGATCTGCGCCGGCGTGCTGACGTTGCAGACCTGGATGTTGTCGTCGATGCTGAGGTTGAGAAAGCGCTCCAGCCGCGCGCTGGAATGCTCCGGGCCCTGACCTTCCATGCCGTGCGGCAGCAGCATCACCAGCCCGCTCAGCCGGTTCCACTTTTCTTCCGCGCTGACGATGAACTGGTCGATGATCACCTGCGCGACGTTGACGAAATCGCCGAACTGCGCTTCCCACAGCGTCAGCACGTCCGGGCTGTCGAGACTGTAACCGTACTCAAAACCCAACACCGCAATCTCGCTCAGCGCGCTGTTGCGAATGAAGACTTCGGCTTGCCCCTCGGCGACGTGATTGAACGGCAAGTGCCATGCGCCGGTTTCGTAGTCGTGCCACGTTGCGTGCCGGTGGCTGAAGGTGCCGCGCTCGCAGTCCTGGCCGGTCATGCGCACGCGCGTGCCCTCGGCGGCGAGGCTGACGTACGCCAGCGCCTCGGCGGAGCCCCAGTCGAGCGGCTTTTCGCCCTTGGCCATGTCTTCGCGTGCGCCGACGATGCGGTCGAGCTTGGGGTGCAGCGTGAACCCTTTGGGCGCACGCGACAGCTTGCGCAGGTACTCCGCGAGCTTTTCCTTCGCGACGTTGGTGTCCACTTCGGCGGCGTGGGATTCGTCGCCGCCCTTGTACCCGCCCCACACGAACTCGAGCTGGTCTTTGCGGATGATGCGGCTCTTGCGCCGCGCAGCCGCCAGCTCTTCGTTGAAAAAGGCCTTCGGGTGCTCGGTGATTTCTTCGGCTTCGCGCTCGTTGATGCCGCCGCTGCGCATGAGCCGCCCGAGGTAGCTGTCGCGCACGTCTTCTCGCGCCTTGATGATCTTGTACATCTGCGGCTGGGTGAAGCTGGGCTCATCGGCTTCGTTGTGGCCGCGCTGGCGGTAGCACAGCATGTCGATGATGACGTCGCGCCGGAACTTGTTGCGGAAGTCCATGGCGGTGCGCACGACGTGGGCCACCGCTTCAGGGTCTTCGCCGTTCACGTGGAAAATCGGGATTTGCAGCATCTTGGCGACGTCGGTGCAGTAGGTGCTGCTGCGCCCCTGGTCGGGCGTGGTCGTAAATCCGATCTGGTTGTTCAGCACGATGTGCAGCGCGCCGCCGGTGTGGTAGGCGTCGAGCTGGCTGATGTTCAACGTCTCCTGCGACACGCCCTGGCCGATGAAGGCGGCGTCGCCGTGAATCAGGAAAGCCGCGCCGCGGTTGCGGCCCTTGTCGCCGACGCGATCCTGCTTGGCGCGGATGCGGCCCAGCGCGATCGGGTTGATGAATTCGAGGTGGCTTGGGTTGAAGCACAGCGACAGGTGAACTTCGCGCCCGTTCTGCGCGGTCCAGTCGTTGCTGTACCCCAAGTGGTACTTCACGTCGCCGTGTTCGTTCTCGGTTTCGTAGTCTTCGAACTCGGCGAAGATCTGCCGCGGCGTCTTGCCCAGGATGTTCGCCAGCACGTTCAGCCGCCCGCGGTGGGCCATGGCGATCACGATTTCGTCCAGCCCCTGCTCAGCGCCGCGTTCGATGGCGAGGTCCAGGAGCGGGATCAGGGACTCCGCGCCTTCCAGGCTGAAGGACTTCTTGCCGATGAACTTGGTCTGGACGAACTTTTCGAAGGTCACGGCGTCATTGAGGCGCCGGAAGATGCGTACCTTTTCGTCGCGCGTAAGCTCGGTGGAGTTGCGCGTGCTTTCGACGCGGTTGAAGATCCAGGTGGTCACCTCCAGCTCGTCAATGTGCATGAACTGCACGCCGATGCTGCGGCAGTAGGTGTCTTTCAGGTGCTCGATCACCTTGCGCGGGGTGTTCAACCCGGGCCAGGGGATCGAGTTGCAGACGATGGGTTTGTCCAGGTCGGCTTCGGTGATGCCGAAGTAATCAAGCTCAAGCTCCGGGATATGCGGCAGCGGGCGACCCAGCGGGTCGATCTGCGCCAGCCGGTGCCCGCGCACGCGATACACGCGGATCAGCCGGTCAATCTTTTCCTGCAACGCGGCGGCGTCGTAGGCTGCACCGCGCGTGGTGCCGCCGTCCAGCGTGGGGGGGTTGAAGATGCTGCGCGGCTTGAACGTGGGGCCGACCTGGGCCTGTGCGTCGCCGTTGTTGTTGCGGAAGTATTCGCGCCAGCGCTCCGGCACGGATTCCGGGTCGTTGAGGTAGTCCTCATACAGCGCTTCAACGTAGGCGAGGTTCTGGCTGTCCATAGCGGCGGATTCTATGAATGTTCGCGAAAACAGAAACGCCGGGCCGCCGCCCGGCGTTTCTTTGCCCCATCGGGGGATCACAGGGGGACGGTATCCGTGCGGACAGTGTCCGTGAGGATTTCCTCCTGCGGGGGCAGGTCGCTTACGCCCAGCGACTTGGGGCGCGGTTTGGGGCCGAAGCGGTTGTACAGGTACCCGATCAGCATCAGGCTGGCGCCGAGGCCGAGGAAGCTCAGGATGCGCGAGATGCCGTCCAGGTGCCCCATGTCGTACCCGAACACCTTGGCGCTGCACACCAGCATCCCGCCCAGCGCCACCACCCGAAGCTGCCGCGATTCCCGCGCGATGCCCAACCCGAGCGCGAGCAAAGCCAGCAGCGCCAGCGAGATTGAGTAGGCGTAGTGCTCAAGGTGAGTTGCCTCGCCGACCCACAACTGCGGGCCGTGGAAGGCGTGGCGCACCTGCAGCATCACCCCCAGCACGATCAACCCGCCGGTGATCCACCATCCCAGAACGCGCTGGCTGGCGTATCCCCGCTCGCCCAGCGCGCGGGACAACGACCCCGCAAGCAGGGCAGGCAACCCGATGCCGATCATCAGTGTGTTCAGCACCAGGATGCCGTGTACGGTGTCGTGCGAGAGCCACGGGTTGCCGGCTGTGGCGATGACCGCGAACCCGATCAGCAGCGAGATGATGCCCAGCCCGACACCGAAGTCGCGCAGCACCCGCTGCTCGTCGTCGACGGCCTTGGTGGTGATGTGAGGCGCGCGCCACAGCAGCCAGAGCGAGACGGCAAGAAACGTGATGACGTGCGACGAAACCTCAAGCGCGCCGAACTCGCGCGACAGCAGGTTGCCGTCGTTCGCGGCGTGGTGGATGTTCACGGCGGCGCCCGCCAGCACCAGCAGCACCGCCGAAACCGACAGCGCACTGCGCAGATTGCCCGACTGCGGGTGTAGGTAGCGCGCGCCAAGGTTGGCTGCAATCGCCGCGATGTAGGCGGCGCTGGCCCAGTGGAACAGCGGCGTGGGGCCGAGATCCGGCGCCAGCAGCAGCACGATCGGCGTCAGCAGTGTGACGTTCAATGCGGCCTGCATCAGCACGGCGGTAAGCCGCACGCCTTGCAGGTTCAACCAGCGGTCCAGCGCCAGCGCGATCAGCAACTGCCCCGACCACAGGAAGATGCAGTACTGCAGGTCCAGCCCCAGCGGCCACGCTATCGCGAGAAAGAGCTGCGCCGGCACAAGCAGCGCAGTCAGCGAGTGCCCGTCCAGGCGGCCGTTGCGCATCACAGCCGGCACCGCGAACAGGGCGTACACCGCGCCGGCGCCGGCGAAGATCATCATCCACCCGTAGTCGCCCATGAGTTCAATCACCGGGTACCACAAGTGCGGCATGCACACGCCCAGCAGGGCAGCCGGCGCGGCTGCGACCAGCGCGTAGAACTCGCGCGGCTGCTGGCGGAACAATCCGGCAAACCCGATAGAGAGATAGGTAAGCCCCAGCACTCCCAGCAGGCCGAGGGTGTAAGCGGTGTCCCAGTTGTCGGCGTACACGTGAATCGTGGCCAGCACGCCGGTGACGGCTAGCGTCATCCACGGCAGGCGGCGATAGCGCTGCTGCCATACGGCCAGCACGCCGGTCCCTGCTGCCAACAGCACGAAGAATGCCCAGATCGAGCCGTCGAACCCGCTGACGCGCAGCGTAAGGGCAAGCAGCACCGTGCCGACGGCGGTGGCGGTCCAGACTGTGATTACGCTGGCGCGCCCAGCCGACGGCTTCAGCATTTCCGGCAGGACGAACACGACCGTGGAGCCCAGCAGGAACAACCCCGGCCAGATCGCCGTGCCGCCGGAGTAGACCATGGCCAGCACCTGGGCCAGCACCCACAACGCCCCGGCGGTCAAGCTGATGGCGCTGACCCACATCCACCGGCGGCGATAGGCGACGAATTGGCTGCCGGCTTGCAGCGCCAGCAGGTAGGCGAACAACCCCAACGGGTGCGGATCGTTGCGCCCCACCAGCAGCGCGGC
>CAZNBU010000056.1:12432-12874 GCA_964571035.1 uncultured Planctomycetaceae bacterium
CCAAGCAGGCCCAGCACAGCCACCAGCGAGCCCAGCCGCAGGCTAAGCCCCACGGCGCCCAGCGTGGCAGCCACCATGCCCGCCAACCCGACGGCGGGCGGGACGAGGTTGTAGTAGTCGGTGGCGGCCCACAGCGAAGCGTAAACGACGATCACGCCCGCGGCGGCAAGGCCCTGCGCGACGTAGTTGCTGCGGTCGCGCAGGCGCCAGCTTGCCGCGCCCAACCCCAGGCCGAGCCCGAGGCTGCCGAGCACGCGCATGGTTTCGTTCAGCCACCCGTGGTCGATGGAGTATTTGACGAGAAAGACGCCGCCCAGGGCCAGCGCGATCGCGCCCACCCAGACAGCCAGCTTGCCGCCGATCGCGCTTTCGATCGCGTTGGCGAGATCGTCATGGCCCGCGCGCGCCAATTGCTGCGCGCAGGCGAGCCCGGCCGGGCCCG
>CAZNBU010000057.1:0-12775 GCA_964571035.1 uncultured Planctomycetaceae bacterium
TGTCGCGGATTGACTGGAACAACCCTTACGACGACCCCATCCGCATCCAGTTTCTTCCGGTCGCAAGCAAGCGCCTGCCGGATCACCCGCAGCTCACGCTCGACAGCCTGCACGAGCAGGACGACTCGCCGACGCCGGGGCTGGTGCACCGCTACCCTGACAAGGCGCTGTTCTTGCCGCTGGACGTCTGCCCGGTTTACTGCCGCTTCTGCACGCGCAGCTACGCCATCGGCGGCGACACCAACCAGGTGGAAAAGGTCGGCTACCGCTACAACCCGGAACGCTGGAAGGCGGCGTTTGCCTACATTGCGTCTCGCCCCGAGATCGAGGACATTGTCGTCTCCGGCGGCGACGCATGGAACCTGGCGCCGATGCACCTCAAGGAGATCCTCAAGACGCTGCTCGCCATTCCGCACATCCGGCGCATTCGCCTGGCCAGCAAGGGCCCAGCCGTGATGCCGATGAAGATCCAGACCGACCGCAAGTGGTTCCGTACGCTGGTGAAGTGGGTGGACGAGGGGCGCAAGCTCGACAAGGAAGTCTGCCTGCACACGCACTTCAACAGCGCCAACGAGATCACGCAGATCACCCGCGACGCCATGCAGGAGTTGTTCCGCAACGGCGTCAAGGTTCGCAACCAGTCGGTGCTGATTCGCGGCGTCAACGACACGCCCGAAAAGATGCAGCGGCTTGTGCGCAAGCTCAGCTACATGAACGTGCAGCCGTACTACGTCTACCAGCACGACATGGTCAAAGGCGTCGAGGAGATGCGCACACGCATCGGCGACACCATTGAGCTTGAGCGGCACGTGCGCGGCGCGACCGCGGGGTTCAACACGCCGGTGTTCGTGACCGACGTGCCGGGCGGCGGCGGCAAGCGCGACTCGCACAGCTTTGACTACTACGACGAGGTAACGGGCGTGAGCGTCTACCGCAGCCCGAACGTGGACGAGAACAAGGTGTACCTCTACTACGACCCGATCGACCTGCTGCCCGAGGAAGGCCAGAAACGCTGGGCCGACGAGAGCCAGCACGAAAAGATCGTGCAGGAAGCCCTGGACAAAGCCGGCCTGAGCAAGCTCACGCCAGCGAGATAGCAGTCTAGCCCCGCCAGTAATGGCGGGGCATCGGCTCCCCGGACGACCGAACCACGAGACAGCGCAACAATGGACGAAATAGCAAAAGACCTGATCCAGACCTTCGGCGAGGAGGTGGTGCAGTCGCGCGATGTTTACCCGCACCACACGGGCTCCATCGAGTTGCAGTACGATCCGTACAACCGCCGTCTCAAATTCTTCGACATGACACCGCAGGATGTCGCGGTCTCTCCGCAGATCGCCTCATGCGTGCTGGCCGACACGCCGACACCGCTCTACAGCAAGCTGATCGTCTATTCGCGCGCCGACCTGCAAGGGTGGGAGGCGCTGGGGTTCAGGAAAGAAGCCGAGATCTGGGGGTTCTTCGGCAGCGGCGACAACGCGGAGCTGTGGGTGAAGTACCCAGCCCAAGCCCGCGCCGACGACGCCGAACAGGCGACCAACGAGCAGGTGCTGGAGCTGGCAAAGTCAAAGCAGTGCGCAGACCCACTGTTGCCGCCGGGGTTCACCTGCGCGCCGGCGCGCATTGAAGAAGCCGACGAAATTGCCGAGTTGATGCGCAAGACGTTCCCCGACTACCCGACACCGATCACGCCGGAGTACGTCGCAGAGAACATGCGCGAGCGCGTGTTTCATTTTCGCGTGGTGCGCAACGGCGACGGCAGCCTGGTCGCCAGCGCATCGGCGGAGATGCACCACACACGCAAGAGCGCCGAGCTGACCGATTGCGCCACACGCCCGGACCACCGCGGCAAGGGCCTGATGAGCGCGATCCTGCGTGGCCTGGAGCGCGACCTTGCCGACGAGTTCGGCATCACCGATGTGTACACCATCGCCCGCGCCAACCAGGCGGGCATGAACTGCAGCTTCGCCAAGCTGGGCTACACGTACACCGGCCGGCTGGTGAACAATTGCCGCATGCCCGAAGGCTACGAATCCATGAACGTATGGTGCCGAGACGCCAGCGACCTGAAAGGAAGCGCGTGATCACGGTGAGCAGGAGCCCGAAGCAGTTCGCGAAGCGAATGAACTGCAGGCGGCGCATGTCGCCGCCGAAGAGGCGAAGGGCCGGAGCACCCGTACGCTTCATTCGCGTCCTTTTACTCGCATTGCTGTTTGCCCCCGCGCTCGCCGCCCAATCGAACGGGGAGCTGCGCCTCGCCATGTCCGGGGCGTTCCAGCCGTTCAGCACCACCAACGCCGAAAACGAACTCGTCGGGTTCGACGCCGACATCGCCCGCGCGGTGGCCGAGCGCATGGGGTTCACGCCTGAGCTGGTGCAGAACCCGTGGGAGTCGCTGCCCGCCGGGCTGGACACCGGCAAGTACCACCTGATCTGCGGCTCGCAGGCGATCACCGAAAAACGCCTCGAGACCATGCATTTCAGCCTGCCGTACTACGTCAGCGGGGCGCAGGTGTTCGTTCGAAGCGGCGTCAGCGAGTTGCGCGCGCTTACGGTCGGCGTCACAGCCAACTCAACGTACGCGGAGTACATCGAAGAGCACCCGGACGAGTTTCCTGAGTGCGAAGTCGTGCAGTACGGCAGCGAAGCTGAGATCATCGCCGCGCTGTCCACCGGCAAGATCGACGCCTACGTCAGCGACCGCATCGTCGGCGGGTGGTACATCAAGGAAGGCGGCGAATCCGGCAGCATCAAACCGTTCGGCGACCTCCTGTACACCGAGGCGTGCGGCATCGCCGCACGCATGGCCGACGAGCCCGAGCAAGACAACCGCGAGCTGATCTGGAAGGTGAATACGGCACTGCTGTCACTGGTTCAAGATGGCACGTACGCGCGCCTGTACCGCAGCTGGGTCGGCGCCGATCCCGACCTGGAAGTGCTGTACGCCGCGTGGGCAGACCACACCAAGAACATCCCGCCGGCGCAGGACGTACCCGGCGAAGCAGCGCAGCCCGAGCAGGGCGAGGAGTTCGCGAAATCCCTGGGCTCGATGCTGCCCCTCTTCTTCGAAGCCGCTTGGATCACCCTGCAACTCAGCGCGCTTACCGCGGTGCTTGCCTTGATTGTCGGCACGCTGATCGGCGTGGGCTCGGCCGCGGGCGGTACGGTGACAAAGAAGCTCGCCGGGGCGTACATCCTTCTGGTGCGCGGCACGCCGCTGCTGCTGCAACTGTTCATTGCTTACTACGGCGTCGCGACCGTGGTGAACAACGCCGCGGGCGGCCAGTGGGTGGGCGCCTGGGGCGCGGCGCTGCTGGCGCTGGTGGTCAACACCGGCGCGTACAATGCTGAGACGATCCGCGGCGGCATCCTCAGTGTTGACCGGGGACAGTGGGAGGCCGCGGCTTCGCTCGGCATGTCGCGCAGCAAGACGCTGTCGCGTGTGATCCTGCCGCAGGCGTTCCGCAACAGCGTCGCTTCGCTGGGGAACAACGGCGTGGTGCTGATCAAGGACACAAGCCTTGTCGGCGCGATTACGCTGATCGAGCTGACCTACACCTCCAAGAACGTCGTCTCGCAGACCGGCCAGCCGTTTCTGCCGTTCATCGTGGCGGCTGTGTTCTATCTCGCGATCATCACGCTGCTGGATGTGGGGCGCAAAGCCTGGGAAGCGCGGATGATGCGCTCGGCGGGCGGGAGGGCCACGGCATGAGCGAGCCACTGATTGAAGCGCGTGGCATCCACAAGAAGTTCGGCGACCTGCACGTGCTGAAGGGCGTTGACCTCAAGATCGCCGAGCACGAGGTGGTGACGCTGATCGGGCCGTCCGGCAGCGGCAAGAGCACGCTGCTGCGCTGCCTCAACCTGATGGAAACGCCCGAAGAGGGCGAGCTTATCTGGCAGGGGCAGCCGGTCGATTTCCGCGCCATGACGCGCCAGCAGCTCTGCGCCCACCGCGCTCGCATGGGCATGGTGTTTCAGCACTTTCACCTGTTCCCGCACATGCGCGTGATCGAAAACGTCACCGAGGGGCCGATCAGTGTGAAAGGCCTGGGCGCCGCCGAAGCCCGCGAGAAGGCGCACCAGTTGCTGGATCGCGTCGGGTTAGCCGACAAGGCGCTGGCCTGGCCCGCGCAACTCTCCGGAGGCCAGAAGCAGCGCGTGGCGATCGCGCGCGCGCTGGCTATGGAGCCCAAGGCGCTGCTGCTCGATGAAGTCACCAGCGCGCTGGATGTGGAGTTGATCGCCGGCATCAACGAGCTGCTGGCTGACCTGGCGCGCGAGGGCATGACCATGGTGGTGGTGACGCACGACCTCAACTTCGCACGCAGCGTCAGCAAGCGTGTCTGCTTCATGGATGAAGGCCGCATCGTCGAGCGCGGCCCGACGCAACAGGTAATCGAGAACCCCAAAGCCGCCCGCGCAAAAGAGTTCATGGCCGCGGTTGCAGGTTAAGGGGGGACTGTCCCCGTAACTGGTCGCGAGCGTGCTGCCGCATTGGCGTGGACCGGGTCGAAGCAACTACATGCCATCGCTGCGAACGTGCAAAAGTTGATGACGGCCTTCGCATGCTTCCAGTGGCGGGGACAGTCCCCAACTTCGGGGACAGTCCCCTTGGTCTCTACCGAATCGCCACCGTTGCGCGTGCCGTTTGTGTGCCCACTTTCAACTCAAGCTCCAGCGGCCCGATCCAGTCGCCCGGGATCGCCAACGCCCGTTGATCGGCGTCCACCAGCGGGTTCAGTGACCGGCTGCTGTTGGTCGCGCCGCTTTTCTGCGCCACGATCTCGCCCTCGCGCGTTGCCGTAATCTCCCACGCGACTTCATCCTGCCGCCACGCAACCGGCTGATGCCGCGCGTCGTCGAACAGCGCGCCCCAGTTCACCTGCCGCCCGCTCTGCCACGCAACGCAGCGCACGTTGCGCACCTCATTGAAGTATGGTGCCGGCACGCCGGTCGACCCGCCGAGGTCCACACGCGTAATGGAACCCACAAACTGCGCCATGTGCGACTCAAGGTGGTCGCGCAACGCGATCGGCGCCTGCATCAAGGCCACCAGGTACCCGCCGGCTAAGTTCGCGTACAGCACGCGTTGCACGTACGGGTCGTCCGGGCGCGAGTACTCGCGCAGGAACCCGGAGGTGTCCGCGACAGTTGCCGGGCTGCCGCTGGCCGGCTTGAACCCAGCCGCAAGCAGGTCGGATTCGAGCGCGGTCTGCAATGCAGCCATCGAAACGAAGTCGGTCTCCGCAACCTGGAACATCCGCAGGCCGAGCCACCCGCCGCCGATCTTCGCGTAAAACCGGTCGCCAACGCGCTGCCACCCCGGCAGCACGCTTGCGTAGCGGCCCTCCAGCAGCAGCGGCGCCGAGGAGCCGGCTTTCACACCCGGCAGGATCATCGTTTCGTGCAGCACCGTATCGCGCCGCGCGAGCAGCCGGTCGTCGCCGCCAATAGCCGAGAACACGAAGGCGAACTTGCGCTCGTTTACCGAGAAATCCACCACGCCCGCAACGCGTCCGCCCGCCAGTGTTACGCGGGTCCAGTTGCCTGTGATCTCGGCTGGAAACACGCGGGGCTGAAAACGAAACGCCGTGGAGGCTTCAAAGGTCGCGCCGCCGGACTCAAGCCGTTGCTGCAAACCCCGGAACCCCGCGTCGCCAAGCTCCCACAGCGCCGCCGAGCCCTGCCCGTCCGGCGCGTCGCCCGCCAGCAACCGCGGCCAGGCGCTGCCACCCGGCGCGGGCGCGAGCCTGGTCGCGATGCCGCAGTCTTCCAGCCACGTGTACCCGCCGACGCGCTGGGTGGTCGCGGCAGCTGTGCCGAGCGCGCGATCAAGCACGTCTTCGGCGCCGGCGCGCGCGGGGTGGCCTGATGGCAGCGCGACCAGCACGGCGAATGCGGCAAGGATGGCGATGAAACTGCGGACCATGGCGGCTCAGTGGGGGATCGTGATTATCACGCTTCCCGCCGCCCGCGTCGAGATTGAAAACTGCGTTATCGCTCGCGCCGGTCGTCGGGGCGGCGGTCGGGCCCGCGCGGCCGGTCAGGCCCGCGATGTGGCGGCCCGTTGCGTCGGCGTTCGCGGCCGTCGCGCTGCCACTGCTTGCGCAACTCGGTGCGCAGCAGGTCGCCGGCGTCCTCGATCGACAGCTTGGCCAGCTCGGGGAACACCTTTTCGCGCGCTTCCGCGTCGAGGCGCTGCAGCATCAGGTCGAGCGTCCATAGGTCGGCAAGCTGGCGTTTCAGTTCTTCCCGCGCGTCCGCATCGCCCGCGCGGGCCCTGCGGCGGGTTTCACCCACTGCCGGGAAAGCCTGCTCAAGCCGCTCGCGGCGGCTGCTTGTTTCTTCCTCGTACATCTTGAGCAGGCGCTGGACCCGCTCGCGCTCGGGCAGCCCGTCCAGCTCAACCTGCTGCTCCGGAGTGAGCGAGCGGCGGAACTCCATTGCGCGGCGCATCCGAATCATGCGGTGCAACTCGCGCACGCGCTCCGGCCCTTCTTTCTCAAGCAACCGGCGGACGGCTTCGCCGCGAGTGCGGCGCAACTGCTGCAGTTCGCCCGCCAGTGTGGTGAGGCGCAAGCGCTGCAGCTTGTTCATGGTGCGCAGGCTTTCGAGATGCCTGCGCTGCTCCGGCGTGAAGATCGGCCTGCCGTCCTTGGCGGCTTCGCGCGCCTTCTCCTGCTGCTCTTTGCCCATGCGCTTGTAGACGCGGGCGCGGTGGCGAAGCTCCTTTTTCCGCTCGGGCGTAAGCTAGTCGTACCACTGGCGCAACTCTGCGCCGTCGGCGGGTGCGTCCTGCGCCGGCAGCGCAACCGGGGCCAGCAGGGCAAACAGCAACAGGAAGCTGAGCGTGCGCGTCACTCGACCTCCTCTTCCGCCAGCTTGGTCAGCAGCTCTTTGTCCTCGATCAGCAGCAGGTCTTCCGGGTGCGGGACCTTGTCCAGCTCAGCGTAGGCGGGATCGGCGAGTTGCTTCAGCAGGCGCAGCTCCTCCAGCGTCGGGCGTTCTTCGGTTTCAGGCTCGGCGTCCGGCTCCGACATGAACTGAACCAGGAAGTCGTCCTCTTCATCGGTGGTGTCGGCAACGGCATCCGGTTTCGGGGTGGGGGGATTCGCGGGGTCGTCACCTTTGAAGAACAGTACCAACCCGGTCGCGATCAGCACCGCCGCAGCCAGCGGGCCAGCCAGTTTCAACAGCAGGCCGGAACGCCCACCGGATTCTGAGCCGAAGGCCCGCTCGTTGTGAAACCGCTTCCAGAACCGGGCAGAAAGACCGCTACTTGGCTCCGGCACTTCGTAGAACTCAAGCCAGCGCTCCAGCGTGCGTTCGTGCTCAATGGCATTGCGCAGCCGGTCGTCCTGCTCGGCGGCTGTGATCAGTTCCTGCGCGCGCGCCGTATCCAGCGTGCCGCGCACGAATGCGGGGATGTCCTCCTGGAACTGTTCGTATAGCGTCATACCTATGCTCCCGGCGCGGGATTTTTCCGGCAGGACCGCACCGTTCAACTGTTAAACCCTGTAGCACAAACGAAGTTGCGCAGAATTCCCGGAGAACCCGTGCAGGAGGAAGGCAACTCCAACGCCCCGCTGATCGCCCTGGTCCTGCTGTTGCTGCTGGGCTTGGGAGCCATGACGTGGTTTCTCCTGCTGCCGGATCCACCGGCTGCCCCGCCCGCGCCGCAGCCTGCCGACAACGCGCCAATCGCGAAGGACCAACCGCAGCCGCGGGGCACCCCCGAGCCCGACACGCGACCCGAGAAGCCAAAGACCGCCCCCGAGCCCGATCCCGCCGCCGTTACCCTGCCCGCGCTGACCCGCTTCCGCAGGCTGGTGCTGGAAGCGGACGCAGCGTTCGGCGCAGCCGAGCCCCCGGCGGCACGCAGCGACGCGGCTTGGCGCAGCTTCTCGACGTTGGATCAGCTGGAATCGCGCTACGCGCAGCACGCGCGGCGGGTGTTTGACGGCCGCGACACCGCCCGCGAGCGCGCCGACTTTCAGACGCTGATTCGCTCTTCGTTCGCCAACCCGGACGTTGTGACCAGCTCGTTCGACATCCGCAAGTCGGACCGCGTGGCGCTGTGGCTGCGTACCGGCGTCGAGATGCCGCACGCCGAGCCGGCGCCGGTTGTCGACGCGCCGGTGCCGATCGACCGCCGCTTGCAGGAGCACGTGGATGTGCCGTCGGTCGAGTCATGGCTTGCGGCGATTGAGAACGACTTCGGCAAGACGCCGTTCGGCGCGGGCGGGCTGCCGCTCGACATCGTGATGCTGCCGGATGCCGGCGCCTACATGGAGTTCTCACGCAAACGGCTGCATCTGGATGTACCAAAGTGGTCCGCGGGGCTGTTCTCATCGCGCTGGCAGGTGGTCTGCATGCCGGTGCTGAAAGACGTTTCGGTCGCCGAGGTCGTGCGCCACGAGATGTTCCACGCGGCGCAGGCGATGCTCGCGCCCGAAAGCCTGCTGGTGCCTTGGTTTGCCGAGGGCACCGCCGAATGGCTTGATAAGGCGCCGCCGCAGGGCGGCGTGCTGCGCACGCATACACAGTTCGCAGCCGCCGCGTGGGGGTATCTCGCGGCGCTGATGGACGGCGGGTATGAGGTCAACCTGCGCGAGGTTCTGGCGCTTGAGCTGGCGGAGTTCTACACCAACCCGCAGCTCAATTACCTGTTGGCGTACTGCTGGGTCGACTTTGTGCGCACAGAGGCCGACCTGCGCCCTGTCTACTTCCAGTTCTGGGAGCTGCTCAAGCAGGGCGTGTCGCGCGAGCAGGCGTTTGCCCGCACGTTCGGCGCGCTGAACTTCAATGACGTCACCGCGCGTTTCATCGCCCGCGCCAAAGCCGCCGAGCGCAACAACACGCCGCCCCGCTTCGCGCATGACGCCCACGACGGCGCAATCGAGCTGCTGCCGCCGAGCCTTGGCGGCGCGCCGCGACCGCCGCGCGACCCCGACGCGATTGACGCCGGGTGGTTCGGCGTGCTGGCTGAATTGCAGCGGAGAGGGTTTGACACGGCGCGCGCGGGCCCGCTGGCGGAGCACCACGACATCCTGTTCGTCGTGATCGACAGCAGCGAAACCATGGCGCGGCCGATTGATGACGCGTGGTTCGACTGGGAGGGGTTCTCGCGCTGGCTGTTCGCGCTGCGCGCCTCGGCGCAACTGACGTTCAACCGCAAGGATTCCGCCACCAGCGAAAACGTCCCGCCGGCGATGCAACTGACCATGGTGGAGGCTGTGCTGACCCAGCGCGTGAAAGACTTCAGCGAAGCCACCGGCGTGCGCGTGGACGAAAAGCTGCAAAACGAGCTGCAGCGCAACTACGAGAAGTTTGATTGGCCGGGCGAGAAGCTGAAGCCGCTTGCCAAGCGCGAGTTGTGCCGGTTGGCTGCGGACAGCCTGGCGTGGTACTGGGGCACGCGGCAGTCTACGCCAAGGGTCGTGGTGATTGACTTCAACACCAAGGCCAAGATTGAAAGCGCGACCGGCTCGCTGGATGAGGATCGCGCCGGCAAGACACTGCTCGCCCGCATGTTCGAGAAGACAGCCGGCAACGCCTCGCCCGCCGGTGCCGACGGCATCGACTGCGACTGGTGGGTTGGCCTGTCGGGCGTAACCAAGCACGTGCAGGACAACGGCGCCACTGCCCCCGCCTGCATATTCTTCACGGACGGCCCCAACAGCGCCGGCGCCTACGGCCACCCGGAGTCGGGGCGCAGCGAGCAGAACTATCTCAAGCAGCAGGAATCCATGGCGGAGGACTACGCGCTGGAATGGGTGAAGGCGCGCCTCAATGAATCCAAAGCCGTGCTGCAACTCGTGGCGCTGTCGGGCGCGGAGAACCAGGGGCTCGACTACCTGCCGCAGAAGATCACGGAATCCAAGGTGGACGTCTGGGCGCAGCGCTTTCGCAAGTAGCGTGCAACCGCCCCCCGTTGACGGTTTTGGGGGCTGCGCTACCCTTTCCCCCCGCAATGCGGCTAGTAGCTCAGTTGGTTAGAGCGCCAGATTGTGGATCTGGAGGCCGCGGGTTCAAGTCCCGTCTAGCCGCCCAGCTTTTCAGCCCGCTGTCCACGCAGCGGGCTTTTTCTGTGCCTGTTGCCGGGTAAGGTTCGGGCATGAATCCCGCGCCGCTTTCGCATACGCTTCGCACGACCGTTCGCTTCATGGAGAGCGACCTGCTGCGCATGGTTTGGCACGGGCACTATGTGCTCTACCTTGAGGACGCGCGGCAGGCTTTGGGGTCGCGGATCGGGCTTGGATACGAAGACTTCATGCGCGAGCGCTTCGCCTGCCCGGTGGTTGACCTGCAACTCAAGTACAAGAAGCCCGCGCGCTACGGCGACAAGCTGGACATCACCGCGAGCCTGCATTGGGCCGAGGTGCCCAAGCTGCGCTACACCTACGAGATTCGGCGCGTGGGTGACGGCGAGCTGCTCACCACGGGTGAAAGCACGCAGGTGCTGGTGCACCCGGACGGGCAACTGGCGCTGAATTTCCCGGCGTTTCTGCAAGCCTTTCGCGAACGCTGGAAACGCGGCGAGATTGCCCTGGATACGCAATCCGAGCTGTCGCAATGGTCGTGACCGCCGGGGTTGGCGGCGCGCGGGCGATGCACTAATCTTCCGCCATGCAGGGAGTTGTGATCAGCGCTACCGGCGTGTCTGTGCCGCGAGGCTCGGGCGACGCGCTTTCGCCCACCGATGACCTGTGGGGGATGCTGCTGGCCGGCAAGGCGCAGTTTCAGCGGCGCCCCCACCTCGGTGTCGATTCACCCGCGTGCACGCTGGGCGCTGACTTCGCCGGGCCGCGCGCGACCGCGCTGGCGTTTCATGCGCTGCGGCAGGTGCTGCCGCACGTCCCGCGTGAGCGCTGCGCGCTGCTGCTGGCGACTACCAAGGGCGAGCTGGAGCCGTGGCTGAGCGGCGAGCCTCGCGAGGGTCTCGGCGCCCTGGCGGAGAACCTTGCGGACATGGGGTTTGCGCTGCCGACGCTGCGGCGCGTGATCAGCAACGCGTGCGTCAGCGGCGCGCAGGCGTTGATCGAAGGCGCGGAGCTGGTGATCGACGGCGATGCCGACGCGGCGCTGGTGATCGGCGTGGACGGGTTGACGCCGTTCGTCGCGCAGGGGTTTCACGCGCTGCAAGGAGACTCACCGGCGGGCGCCAAGCCGTTTGACGCGAGCCGCGACGGGTTGACGCTAGGCGAAGCGGGTGCCGGTGTAGTGCTGCGCCGCGACGGGCCGGGGGCGCGCGTGCTGTCGTGGGGGTGCAGCAACGACGCCAACCACATCAGCGGCCCGTCGCGCGACGGCAGCGGGCTGGCGCTGGCGATCGAGCGCGCGCTGGCGGGTATTGACAGGTCAAGCATCGTCGCGATCTGCGGGCACGGCACAGGCACGCTCTACAACGACATGATGGAGGCGCAGGCGTTTCGTCGAGTCTTTGGCGGCGCCCCGCCGCCGGTGTTCGGCATCAAGGGGTGCATCGGCCACACGCTGGGAGCAGCCGGTTTGATCGAGGTGATCGTAAGCGCGCGCGTAGCCATCGAAGGCATCGCGCCGCCCACGGCCGGGTTTGAGCGGGGAGGGAACGAGTACCCGCTTGACGTGATCCACGGCGAGCCGCGCGAGGTAGGGCGCGGGTTGGTGCTGACGACGAACAGTGGGTTCGGGGGGATGAATACGGCGGTGGTGGTCGGATGATGGGATTTCGGATTTTGGATTTTGGATTTTGGATTGAACGGCAGGACGACGCTGCCGCGACGATCTGCGCCTGCAACCAATCCAAAATCCAGAATCCAAAATCCAAAATCGGCAGGAGGCTGGCATGACCGCTCGCCTTCAGGCCTACGCCCGCATTTCGCCGGCTGGACTGCTCACGCAGCTCAGTGGCGTTGCAACCAGCAAAGCGTGGAGTGTACTGAGCGAAGACGCCCCCGGCCCGTTCGGCATTCCGGCACTCCGGGCGCGTTCGTTCTTTGACGCGCCCTACCCCAAGTTCGGGCGCATGGATCCGCTGTGCAAGCTCGCCGTCGCGGTGTCGCAGATGCTGGCGCCCGCGCTGGACGGGTTGCCGCATGACGACGTGGCGCTGGTCGGTGGCACGCAGCTTGGCTGCCTCGAGGTGGACTCGCAGTTCGAGCAATCGCGGTGGGCGGGCGCGCCGTCTCCCGCACTGTTCGTGTACACGTTGCCCAGCATGTTCCTTGGCGAGGTGGCGATCCTGCATCGCCTGCGCGGGCGCTGCACGCTGCTGTCGGCGGGGGCGCTGTCGGGGTTGACGGCGCTGGCGACAGCCGTGCGCTGGATCGAGAGGGGCCGCGCCAAGTACGTGCTTGCCATCGCCGCCGACGCAGCCGGCCCAGCGGCCAATGCTCTCCACCCCGCCAACAAGGCGCAGAGCGCGGCAGCGGCATGGCTGATCGGCCCGGACGGCGACGGGCCGGCACTGGGTGGCGTCCGCTTTGATGCAGCGCCGCCCGGGGCACGAATGCTGGAACCCCGTGAGCTGGGGTACGGATTGACCTGCGTGGACACGCTCGAGCAACTGCTCCTGTCGGGCGAATCCGGGGAGGTCACGGCAGCCTCCGACGACGCCAGTGTTTCCATTGCTATCAGGTAGCTTCAGTCGTGCAGAGAACGGCAACTGCGGCTCACACGAAGCCACGAAGCCCGCTTTCTTGCTCGTTTGCGGTGACTTCAATGGCTTGGTTGGAGCTAGAGCAGTTTCGGATTGTGTGTAGTTGGTTCGAACGGGTTGCCGATGAACATG
>CAZNBU010000058.1:0-12701 GCA_964571035.1 uncultured Planctomycetaceae bacterium
CTGCCCGCGGGTAACGGCACGGCGCCCTACACGTGGGCACAACTGGCGGGCACGCTGCCGCCGGGGCTGACGCTTGACCCGAACGGAACGCTGGCCGGCACGCCTGTCGATCCGCACGGCATGTACACGTTTCGTGTGCGCGTCACGGACGCATGGGGCGGCACGGACGAGCGCTGGCTGCACATGCCGGTGGCGCCTGCCACCGGGCATCTCAGCAAAGGCGGAAGCAGCGACGGTGGGGGTTGCGTGGCGGCACCCGCTGGTGCCGCGGTCTGGGTGTGGTTGCTGCTGATTGCGGCGGCTGCCCGGCGCCGACGCAAGGCATGAACGCCGTGTACCTGAGAGGAAGGACGGGCTCGCCCGTCCTTCCTCATTTATCGAAGATTGCCCAGCCGTCCGCCGTAGGGCTTCGGCCTCGGCTTGCGCTTGATTGCCCGCTCACTCAGCGGCTCGACGCACCTGGCGTCGTCGTTGCGCAGCCGGCTTGCCCGCGCGCTCACGCGGTACCCGGTAAACCAGTCGTCCGGGCACTGGCCGAGCATCGCGTCGATGGCTTCAGGCGTGGTCGCGGGGTCCAGCCATGGCGCCCAGTTTGCGCGCTCCAGAAAGACGCCCATGCGGTGGTGAAGCGGTTTGACAAAGTTGTTGGGCTCACAGGTAAGGACGACAAACATGTCTTCGCCGCCGACAACGTAGATCGCCGCCAGCGCCAGCGGCCCGGGCGCAACCGGACGCACGCAGTGAACCTCTTTCGGGGCCGGCCATTCGTACCACCCGGTGATCGGGAAAATGCAGCGCCGCTTCCGGAATGCATCCTTGAAGGAAGGCTTGGTAGCAATTCCCTCGCAGCGGGCGAACTTGACGATCTCTTTCGAGCCGCGCGCCCGCATCCATGCCGGGCTGATCCCCCACTTCATCCACGTTGCGCGTACCGTGCCGTCCTCTCGTCTCAGCAGGGCGATGGTCTGCCCGGGTGACACGTTGTACCGCGGCTTCCATGCCTTGCGAACCGCATCATCGATCTCTGCGCCGAACGGCACGAGCAAATGGTCCGGTATGTCGACATCCTGAATTACACGACCCGGCATTGGTCCCCACGCGCTCGATTGTAGTGCACACAGCGACACTTGGTACCGCGCCAGCCTTCAATCTTCGCGTCTCGCGATTCCCGGAATGCCTCTTCGCGAGTCGGCATTACGTCCTTTGGGACGGATGCGACGCATTCGCGCCGTCGAACACTTCTGTTCAACGACCAAGGAGGCTGCAATGTCGATTGCGAAGATCACTGAAATCAGCGCGCGCTCGCCCGAGGGGTTCGAAGATGCCGTCCGCAGGGGGCTGGAGCGGGCGTCGAGCACGATCCAGAACATCCAGGGCGCGTGGGTGAAAGAACAGAAGGTGGACTTCGACGGCAAGAAGATCACCAACTACCACGTCAACATGAAGGTCACCTTTGTCCTGAATGAATAGAAAAGGCCCGGCGACGCATCGCCGGGCCCGGTACAACGGAACCGCTACGCTGTCCTGCGCCGCAGCACCCTGACGCCAGCCAGTGATGCAAGCAGCGCCAGTATCCAACCCGCGCCGCCGCCGGTGCCGGAGACGCAGCCCTCGTCGTCCTTGTTCCCGTCACCCCCGCCGTCTGAAGTGCCGCCCGGCTTTGCGGTGACGATGACGCGAACGTGAATGTCTGTTGCGACACCACCGTCGTCCTCTACCGTCGCCACGAAGTCGTAGACGCCGCTGTCACTGTTGCTCAGGTCCGCTGCGGGTGTCGCCGTGAGCAGGGCCTCATTGCCGTTGCCTGTGCCGGTCAGAACGATCGTGAACAACGGCAGTCCGATCGGGCTGCCGGCAACGTTCGTCAGTGTGATGGACTGCCCCGCGTTCGCGTCCTCCACGACCGCCATTTCCATAACCGTGGCGGACCCCGCCTGGATCTCGGCGCGGTATGGGTCGCCTGCAACACCGGTGCCCGGATTGGTCGCCAACAGGCTGGTCCCTGGCGCGTGCGACGGCGCGACGTTGTTGAGCGTAATCGTCACGGTGAACGCCACGGGCAGGTTCACGCCGTCGCGAAGCTCCATGCTGTAGACGTAGTCGCCGGGCGCCATCAGCGGGTCAACGCCGCCCATCCACTCGATGCGCAGCGGGCTGAAACCGAGCGTCGGCGACGCCGGCGGGGTCACACCCGACAGCGGACTGGGCGCGACGTTGGTCGTCGTCAGCTCGATCAGGTCGCCGTCCGAATCCGTCAGCAGCAGGAACGCATCCACCAGCGCCACGCCTGGATCAATCGACAACTCGAACTGGTTCGCCGCGGGCGACGAGAACGCCGTGCCGGTCCCAAGACCCGGCACCGGCGGCACATTGCCCGTGTTGGCCACCGTTACCCGCAGGTAGACGGTCACACTGGTAATGCCGTCCGACACCTCGGCGCTCATGTTGTGGTTGCCGACGTCCGACACCGTGACGGTGCGCGAAGCCTGCGCCACAAGGCTGCCCACATTCGCGCTGCCGAAGAACAGCGGCATGAACGGCGAGTTCGCGGGCGAAATCACCGTCAGGTTCATTGCCGCAAGCGTCTGGCTTGTATTGCGGTCGAACACGTTCGACAGCAGCACCGACGGTGCGCCGCCCAAACCGACAATCACCGTGTAGGGCGAAGCCTGCGTGCCCTGGCCGAACCCCGCGCCTATGGTGTGCTCCGGGGGAGTGTCGATCACCTGCAACTCGACGACGAACGGCGAAGCCGCGCCGGTAACCGTTACCGTGTAGATGTATGTGCCTGGGTCGGTCGCGTCGCACGCGCCGGTCCAGCTCAATACAGCCGGCAGCGTCAGCGACGCGCCGCCGGTCGGCGCGTTGATGCCGAACGGCGCGGTCGCCGGTGGCGTGACCGTCACGTTGGCGGTCGGGTTATCCGCATCCGCTACTTCCAGCGTGACGTTCGGCGGCAGCGGGCCCGGTGTCAGCACCGCGCGGAAGATGCCGCCTTGCAGGCTGAAGGACGAGCCGCCCACCGGAAGGCGCAACTGCGGCGGGTCGTCTACCGAGTTCACGTTGATGCTGACGGTCGCCACGTTGCTCAGCCCGCCCAGCGTATCGACGGCGCGGTAGCTGAACGAATCCGAGCCGTTGAAGTTCGCCGCGGGCACGTACTGGAACGCGCCGTTGGAGCTCAGCGAAAGCGAGCCGTTCGACGTGCTGCTTACCAGCACCACCGAAAGCGGGATGTTGTTCTCGCTCGGCGCGCCGCCGTGCAGGTCGCTGTCGTTGGCCAGCACGCCGGTCGCCGCCGGCACCACCAGCGTTGTGTCCTCATTGGTGCTGTGGGTGTCGTTGTTTGCCACGGGCGCGTCGTTGACGCTGTTGACGGTGATCGTGACCGTCATCGTGGCGCTTTCCAGCGAGCCCGTGTCGCGGGCACGATACTGGAAGGTGACCACTCCGTTGAAGTTCAGCGGCGGGTTGTAGTTGAAGCTGCCGTTGGTGTTCAGTGTCAGGCCCGTCGGCAGCGCTCCCTGCGAGATCGCGGTCAGAGTACCGCCGTCGGGGTCACTGTCGTTGGACAGCACGCCCGGGGCGGTGATGCTCAGCGTCGCGTCTTCGTTCAGCGCAAAGCTTTCGGGCAACGCGACCGGCGCCTCGTTCACATTGGTTACCTGGATTGTGAACGGCTGCTCGAGGAAGAGCCCGAAGTTATCGGTGGTGCGTACGCGCACCTGGTAGGTGTTCTTGGTTTCGAAGTCGAAGGACACCGCGGTGTGCAGCGCGCTGCCGACAATCACGAACTGCGAGTTGTCGTTGCTGCCCGCACCGCCGACCAGCGCGTACGTGTGGGAATCGCCGGACGGCGACGGGTCGGTGGTGCTGAACATGCCGACGGCGGCGTTCGCGGGCTGATTCTCAGCCACGCTGGTGCCCGAGAGTGACAGCAGCGTCGGCGCGCCGTTAATCAGGAACGTCACGCCCGCTGACACGCCGCCGCCCGGCGCCGGGTTCATGACCGTGATCGAACCCTGCCCCGGCCCCGCGATGTCAGAAGCGAGGATGGTCATCACCAGGTTCTGCTCGTCCTGGAAAATCGTGGCGCGGTTGTTGCCGTTGAAGCGTGCAACCGACTGCGAATTGAAATTCGAACCCATGAGCTGCACTTGAAGACTGGTGCCGCCCTGGTTGGCGATGTTCGGGGTTACCGAGTTCAGCACCGGCGCCAGGTTGCCGATGTTGATCGCGTTGCTGACCGGCGATACCAGCGTTCCCAGCGGCCACTGCACCGACGCCTGAAGCGTGAACCCGAACCCGGCGTGGCTGATCGAGAGGTTGCTGAAGGTGACAATGCCGTCGGTCGCCGCCAGCACGGTGGTCCCGCCAAGTGTCGCCCCGGTCGGGTTGGATACAAAGTTGATGAACGAGTCTCCGTTCGTGCCGTGCACGTTGTAGGCGAGATTGCCCGTCGAGTCCTGCGCGCGAAGGCGCGGGGCCGGCGACAACGCTACGCCAGCCGCGCCCGAAGCCGGCGGCTGCTGCGTCCAGATCAACTGTGTGGGCAGCGCGTGGCGCGCTTCGCCCGACGGGCTGGCCGACGTGTTGCCGCCCTGGAACCCGGGCGCCGCGTTGTTGTCGGTGCCGCTGGCCCACCACGGCGAGAACGCGCCGGGGCCTGTGATTGCCCTGCCGGTGCCGCCCGGGCTCAGGCCGGTTGCCGGGCCGGTAGCACTGCCCCACCAGTTCAGCCGCGCGTCCACTGAGACGGTGGACTGGTTGTCCACGCCCACGCCGGTGCCGGTGAACGAGTTGTCGAGAAGTGCAGCCACCGCACCCGCCGCAGGGCCGATTCGTACGCCGGCGGTCCCGAACCCGCTGACCGTGTTGTTGCTGAACACCCCCAGCGTGCCGCCGTTGACGACGCTGAGGCCGACGTTGGCGGCTGTGATCGACGAGGCGGTGATGTCCGCGTCGCCCTGGTCAATCGAGATGCCGGTCCCGGTCGAGTTGACGGTCACGCCGTTTACCACTGCGACCGACGACGGGCCGACGACATCAATGCCGATTGGGCCGGAAACCGTGGTCCCGGTGGCATTGAGCGTGGCCGCGAACGTCGAGTCAGTCTCGATGCGGATGCCCGCGATTGACCCCGCGACGCTGCCGCCGGACAGATTCATGGTGACCGTGTTGTCCGGCGAAACGAGGCGGGTGAGGCTGCCGGCAGTGAAGTCCCACGCCAGCGTGTCGGCGCAGCGCAGCAGGATGCCGACGTCGCACGTGTTCGCCACGTTGACGCCCGTAACGTTGACTGTGGTCGCGTCGCCCTGGTCGAACTGCAGGTCAACGTTGTCAAGCTGGATGCCCGCAACGCTGTTGCCAACGCTGCCGCCGGAGACCACCACCGGGGTGGTCGTCGGCAGACTCCACAGGTTGATGCCGCGGGCGAACTTGCCACCGCTGCTGCCGACCGTGTTGTTCACGACCGTTACGATGTTGCCCTGCGCAGCCGTCCAGACGTTGATGCCCCAGGTGAACGTCTCACCCATGGCGGACGGCGCCGCGTTGACGGTGTTGTTCTCGATGTTCAGCGGCGATGACCCGCCGCTGCCGGTGGCGTAGTTGGCGTGAATGCCGAACCCGTCCGGGCCGACCGTGACGCGGTTGTCGCGCCAGTGCGTGACCGGGTTGCCGGTACGGCCGGTCGAAAACGCCTGAAGGTGGATGCCGATGGCGTTGCCCGGCACCTCAATCGTGTTGTCCAGCACGCTCATGTAGGCGCCGCTGAACATGATCAGCGCCTGCTGGGCGGCGTTGCGCAGCACGTTGTGCTGGAACACGCCGTGCGTCACCGGCCCGCCGTTGAACACTGACACGCCGCGCTGGCCGAAGCTCTGCATGATGCAGTGCTGGACCAGCAGGTTGTCCACCGGCGTAACCGCGTCGGTGGCGCTGACGTTGGTGATGGCGCGGCGCGCGTGGATGTCCACGCCGCCGATCTGCACCGTGCTGGTACCGAGCGCCGGGTTGTTGCCGTCGATCACCAGCCCGTCCAGCGTGATGTTGTTGGCGAGCACGCGGACCAGGTCCTCCGCGTTCGGGTTGCCGGTGCTGGGCGCGTTGTTGGCCGCCGTGATCACCGACTCCACACCCGGGTTGGCTTTGCCGCCGGTGAAGGCTGCAAAGCGCACATCGGCGTCCTGGCCGCGCCGGGCGCCGAGGATCGTGAGCGACTTGGTGATGATCACCGCGCCCGCAAACGTGCCGTTGTTTACGTTGACGGTGTTGCCAGCCGCCGCCGCGTCCACGCCGCGCTGGATGCTGCCACTGTTCTGCGTGACGTAGACGTTGCCGGTGCGCCAGCGCACAAGCCCGCGCGTGGAGGCATCCAGCGCGTGCAGCACGCGGTCTTCAATGCTGAAGTTGTCTGCCAGCACGGCCGGGTTGAAGGTTACCGCGTCTTCGGACCAGGTGTTGGGCGTCGCGCCGATCACGGTCACTGCGGTCACCGAGTTGTTGTCGATCAGCATGCCGCCCGGGCCGCGCACGCGCAGCGTGTTGCCGCCGAAGCTGGCAATGTCCAGCGTGCCGCCCTGGATCCGCACGCAGGACTGGTTGCCGCCGCTGCTTTCGAGCAGCGTTACCCCTTGCAGGATGGCAGTGCCCGCGCTGAGGCTCAGCGTCGGTGCAGCCGTGTCCTGATCAAGAATGCCGCCGAGCACCGTCATGGTGCCCGTGGTCAGCGCAAGCGCCGAGCCCGGGCCGCGCAGGGTAGCGCCCGACGTAAGGTCGAGCGTAAGGCTGCGCGACACGGTCGCGCCGGCGTAGCTGGCCAGCGCGACAATCACCGCGCCGTTGGGCGCCACGGCGTCAACGCCGTCCTGCACAATGTCGAAGGCGTCAATGCCGAAGAACGTGGCTGGGCCCGCACCGTCCGGGTCGTCGCCGTAGGTGCTGCCGACCCACGCCGCGTTGACGTATACGGTCGCCGGCAGCGGCACCACTGTAATGGTGAAGACTTCGGGCGCGGATGTGTCCTGCCCACCCAGCAGCGTGCCGCCGTCGTCCATCAGGCGCACTTCGAATGTGGCCGTGCCGTTCGTGCCGTTATTGGCGGTGTAGGTCAGGTCGCCCGTCACTTCGTCAACTACGGGCGCCGCGGCGAACGTCAGCGTGCCGGTGCTGCCGGTCTGGGTGACAAGGAACGTGAGTACCTGCGGGCCCTCGTTGGCGGGGCCGAAGCTCATGCCACTGGCCCAGGACGGCACTACCTGCGGACCGGAGTTCTGCGCCACGAACGGCGGCGCGCCGCTGCCGGTGAAAGTCGGCGCGTCGTTCACCGACTCGACGGTCAGCGTCACCGTGACCACGTTCGATAGCGCCAACCCGTCGTCGGCGCGATACTGGAAGCTGTCTCCGCCGAAGTAGTCGCCGTTGGGCGTGTAGGTGAAGCTGCCGTCGAGATTCAGCGTCAAACCGCCGTTGGCCGGCGCCGTGACGAGCACCGCGTCCAGCGGGTCGAGGTCAACATCGCTGTCGTTCGCCAGCACACCCGCGGCGGCTGGGATCATCAACGCCGTGTCTTCGCTTGTCGTGTAGCTGTCAGCGACAGCGACCGGTGCGTCGTTCACCGCGTTGATCGTGAGCATCACGGTGGCCGTGTTGGAGGTCAGCGCCCCGTCGCTTGCCGTGTACGTAAAGCTGTCGCTTCCGTTGAAATCCTGGTTCGGCGTGTAGGTAAAGCTGCCGTCCGCGTTGAGCACCAGGCCACCGTTTGCGGTGCCGGAAACCAGTGTTGCGGTAAGTGTCGTAAGTTCCACGTCGGTGTCGTTGCCCAGCACACCCGGCGCGGGCACAACCAGCACCACGTCTTCGTCGGTAACAAAGGCGTCGTCGTTGGCGACAGGCGTATCGTTCACCGGCGCTACGTCGATGCTTACCTGAACCGGCGTGGTGGACACGTCGGTGCCGTCGAACGCTACCAGCGTAAACGCCGCCAGCGTGCCGTTCGCGTGAAGATCAGGCTGCCACTCAAGCTGGTCCGCCGCGCCTACGACCGTAACGCCCGGCGTCACCGTGCCGGAGTTGATCGTCAGCGTGCCGCTGATGATCGACTCAATCCGGAAGCCCTGCGACGGCGCGTCGTCGGCATCGAAGTAGTTCGAAGCCGCAAACAGCACGGCGTACGGGATCACCGCCAGCAGGTCCTCGTCATTGCCGGTCAGCGTGGCGACCGTGGTCAGCGTCGGCACGTAGTTGAATCCGAGGGTTATCAGTCCGAGTTGCGGGTCATCCACGTAGTGATGCACGCGCGACTCGAGGTCGGCGCGCTCGGTCGTGTTCATGGCCGTCGGCGCCACGCCGCTGAACAGGTTGTGCTCAGCGTGCAGGTCAAAGCTGAATGCCGCCGGCGTGGCGGTGCCCTGCGGGTTGAACAGGGGCTGTGAAAGCGGCGTGTTCTGAACCCGGATGTACTGCGGCAGCCCGGCGTCGAACTCATTGGGCAGGCCGCTGGCGCCGATCTCGATCACGCCGACGCCGCCCGCGCTGTTGCCATGCTGGAAATCCAGCGCGCGGCCCTGTGTGGGGCCAGCCACGTGGTGGAACCGGTTGTCGCGCAGCGCCATGCCGCAATCGGCCAGCGCAATCTGCGCGCCGCCGGTCGGGTAGCTGGTGGAGAACAGCACGTGCGTGTAGTCGGTCACGCCCGCGGCGTTGGAGAAATCGTTGGCCAGCAGCGTCACGTTGCGCGACCCACCGATGACCACGCCGATGGTGTGATCCAGGAACGTGTTGCCCTGCACCACGGTAGTCGCGGCGCCCTGCTCGGCGTGTTTGATCAGCAGCGACTGTGAGAAACCGACCGCCACCGGCTGGAACGTGCTGTTGCGGATCGTGAGTGACGTGGCGTTCGGCTCGGTCACATCGATACCCGCGCCGGCAAACGTGTTGTGGTCGATGTCCGTTGCCGGGCCGCTGGCGAACTGCACCAGCAGGTCCTGCGTCGTCGCGATAATGCGGTTGCCGTCGTCGGCGGTCGCGCCGCCGATGGTGGCGGCAACCTCGCGCAGCCAGACGCCGCGGGAGAACGCCGACTGCGGCGTCGCGGTGCCGCGGATGTCGTTGCCGGCGACCGCGACGCTTTCATACGGCGCGCCGTTGCCCAGCAGGGCGATGCCCGCCGCGCCGGTGCCGATGAACGGGTTGGTGTAGGCGCTGCCGGTGCCGGACGAGGTGATGATGTTGTTCAGCACCTGCAGGCCGTCAAACGGCAGCGGGTTCTGCGCCGACACGCCGGAGGCAGCCGCCGGCCGGTCCACTCGAATGTCAAACCCGTCGATGGTCACATTGGCTGCACTGACGGTGAACAGATTCTGGTTCGTGCCCGACGTGCGTGTCACGATGGATTCCGCGCCGCGCGTGCCGGTAGCCGCGCTGATTCCGGTGTTGGCGCCCAGCAGAGTCATCGAGCGCGAGACGGCAACGGCTTCGTCGTACGTCCCGCCGGCGACGTTGACCGTGCCGCCGGTGGCGACCGCGTTCACGCCCTGCTGGATCATCACGAATGCGTCGATGCCGAAGAACGTCGCGGGGCCCGCGCCGTCCGGGTCATCGCCGTAGACGTTCGAAGTCCAGTCGTCGTCCACATAGACAACAGCCGGCGTCGGCAGCACTTCAATCGTGAAGATAGCCGGGGCCGAGGTATCCGCGCCGCCGCCATCATCCTGCAACACGACCTCAAAGGTAGCCGTGCCGTTGGTGGCCGGCGATATCGCATACGTCAGGTTGCCTGTGCTGACACTGACCGCGGGCGCCGCGGCGAAGGTCAGCGAGCCGGTGCTGCCAGTCATGGTCACGATGAAGGTGAGGTTCTGTGCGGCTTCGTCGGCTGGGCCGGCGCTGATCGCGGTAGCCCACGCGGGCACCGTCTGCGGGCCCGAGTTCTCGACGATGGTTGGCGGGTTGCCGGCGTCTACGAATGTCGGCGGGTCGTTCACTGCAGCCACGTTGATCGTGACCGTCGCGGGCGCAGAGTTCACGGTGCCGTCGAATGCGGTGTAGGTGAAGCTGTCGGTGCCGTTGAAGTTCAGGTTCGGCGTGTAGGTGAAGCTGCCGTCCGAGTTCAGGGCCAGCAGACCGTTGGAGGTGCTGGTGCCGATCACAGCCGTTAGCGTGTCGGGATCCACGTCGGTGTCGTTGGTCAGCACACCGGATGCCGCAATGCTCAGCGGGGTGTCTTCGAACGCAGGGTAGGTATCCGCGTTCGCCACCGGTGCGTCGTTGACCGGGTTCACGGTGATTGTCACCGTCGCCGGCGAAGCCGAAGGATCGGTGCCGTCGTTGGCAAAGTACGTGAAGCTGTCGGTGCCGTTGAAGTCAGGGCTCGGCGTGTAAGTGAAGCTGCCGTCGGCATTCAGTGCCAGCACGCCGTTAGTTGTGGTCACGCCGATCACTGCCGACAGCGTGTCGAGCTCAACATCGGTGTCATTGTCCAGCACGCCGACATTCGCGGCGACAGTCAGAGGAATGTCTTCGTCGGTGACGTAGGAGTCGTTCACCGCGACCGGCGCGTCGTTGACCGGGTTCACGGTAATCGTCACGGTCGCGGGCGCTGAGTTTACGGTCCCGTCGTTGGCGACGTACGTGAAGCTGTCGCTGCCGTTGAAATCCTGGCTGGGCGTGTAGGTGAAGCTGCCGTCTGAGTTCAGCGAAAGCACGCCGTTTGTGGTTGTCGCGACGATCGAAGCCGTCAGCGGGTTCGGGTCAATGTCAAAGTCGTTGTCCAGCACGCCCAGCGCCGCGCTTACGACCAACGCTGTGTCTTCGTCGGTGGTGTACGAATCATTCACCGCCACCGGCGGGTCGTTGACCGGGTTCACCGTGATCGTCACGGTCGCAATCGCGGAGTTCACCGTGCCGTCGTTGGCCATGTAGGTGAAGCTGTCGGTGCCGTTGAAGTCCGGGGCCGGTGTGTAGGTAAAGCTGCCGTCCGGGTTCAGCGTCAGCGCGCCGTTGCTGGTGGTCGTGCCAAGGCCAGCCATCAGCGTGTCGAGGTCAACATCGCTGTCGTTTGCCAGCACACCCAGCGCCGGAACCGTCAGCGTCGCGTCCTCGTTCACCGCATAAAAATCCGCAGCCGCAACCGGTGCGTCGTTCACAGCAGCAACGCTGACCGACACGGTTACAGGCGCGCCGGACGAATCGCTTCCGTCAAATGCTGTTACTTCGAAGGCGGGGATGATCCCGTTGCTGTTGAGCACCGGGTGCCATTCGAGCTGCCCGCTGGTGAACAGGAAGGGCGTCGGGGTCGGCGTGCCGTTGAGCGATAGCGTGCCGTTCAGGACCGCCTCTACGCTGAAGTGCTGGGCCGGCCCGTCGAAATCGGTGTAATCCGAGGCGCCCAGCAGTGTGGCGAACGGAATCACCGTCAGGTTGTCTTCCGGCGAGCCCGTCAGCGTACTCACGGCGGTAAGGGTCGGGGCGTAGTTGAAACCGAAGCTCACCAGCCCCACCCGCACGTCATCAATCTTGTGGACCACCTTCAGCTCAAGCGCGTCGCGCGACGGCTGCAACATGGCTGCCGGCAACTCCGCGTTGAACAGGTTGTGCTGCGCGTCCAGGTTCACGTCAAAGTCGCCCGGCGTGGCACCCGTGGTGAACGTGGGCGGCTGAAAGAACGGGCTGGACCCGCCCGCAAACTGAAGCCGGATGTACTCCGGCAGCAACCCGTCAAACGTGTTGGGCGATGCCCCTGTGCCGATGACAATGCTGCCCCACCCGCTGCCCGCGATGGTGTTGTGGTGCTGGAAGTCAAGCGCCCGGCCGGTGCCGGTGCCGCCGTGGTTGAACTGATTCCCGATCAGCGTGATGCTGTTGTCGGGGATCGGCGACGGCGTCGGCGGCGAGACGGCCTCGTACCCGCTGCTGACCAGCACGTGCGTGTAGTTGGTCGCGCCCGCGCCCGGCGTAAACGTGTTGCCTTCAATCGTAACGGCGCGCGATGCTCCGCTGATCACGCCGACATTCGTCAGGCCCATGAAGTCGTTGCTCAGCAGGTGCACCGAGCCCGCGCCGTCAACGGCTTTGATGTTGACGCCGCTCTGCATGAACTGCGGATCGAACGGCGCGAACGTGTTGTCCTGGATCAGGATCGGCGCGTCCGGCGCCGAGATGTCGAAGCCCGTGCCGACACTCTGGTTGTTCTGGATTGCAACGCCGGCGCCCGGCGCAAACTGCGTGGAGATGTCCCACACACCGCCGCCGAGGCGGTTGCCGTCGGCTGCTGTCGCGCCGCCGATTGTTCCCCGTGCGCCCCGCCACCACACCGCGCGGAAGAACACAGCGAGCGCCACGCCGCCGGATTCCGTGCCGACAATGTCATTGCCGGAAACGGTGGCGTTCACGCCGGTGCCGTCCACGTACACACCCTGCTTGCCGACAAAGGTCGTCAGGATCTGACTGCCGTCGGTCGTCACCGTGTCGATGGCAACGATGCGGTTGTTGAGCACCGCAAGCGTGTTGCCGCTGATGAGCGTGGTGGCCCACACGCCGCCGCCGCTGTAGTTGACGTCCACCAGCATTTCGAATCCGTCGATGACAGCGCCGGTTGCGGTCACCGAGAACTGCGGGACGGATGTGCTTCCGGACGCGGTCTTGACGACCGTTGCCTCGGGGTTGTGCGTGCCGATGACCGCGTTGATGCCCGCGTTCGG
>CAZNBU010000059.1:0-11787 GCA_964571035.1 uncultured Planctomycetaceae bacterium
AAGCGGCTTGAGTTCATCCCGCGGTCCGGGCGCGTACCGGCCGACCAGGATGTGCTGCACTTTGACCGTGCCTGCGTCCAGCTCGGTACGGGCAAGCACTTCGCCGGCGGCTTTGCGCATTGTCCCCACTGCCTCGTTGGAAGGGTCGAAGTTGGTGGGGTTGTCGGCGCGAATCTCTTCGTCGGTCAGGCGGCGCACGACGTAGTACCCGGATTCGTTGTCGCGGCGGTGGTACTCCACGGCGCTGATTTCGCCCGGCTCCAGCCGCCAGAACGCCTTGCGAAGTGCCTCGTCGAACATCGTCTCAGGGCGCACGCCGGTTCGCGACTCGCTTTTGTCGCGCACGACACGGTAGCTGCCGGGCCGGTTGCCAAGTTGCGGGGTTTCCCAGGAGTGCTGGTAGACAAGCTTGTCGAAGTCGGCGCCTTCTCGGGCCTGCTTGAGCAGGCTGCTGGCCAGGCGCTCTGCTTCTGCGAGCGTCAGTGTGCCGCGAAAGGGTGACTCGAGGTTCACGCCGATCTGGATGAACTGAACATCGACCTGCTGCGCACCGCCGTCCTTCCGCAACTGAAGCGCCAGCGCCGCGTCGCGCAGCGCTTTGACGTCCGGTGAAACGTCAGGGACCGTGGGCGGCGCGTTGTTCGCGTCGGGGCCGCAGGCCCCGAGCGCGAACAACAGCAGCAGCCACGCCCATCTCACTTGGTGCGCTTGATGATGTGCCATCCGTACGGGCTGGTCTTGGGATCGAATGGGGCCACGCCGAACTCGCCGACCTTCAAGCGCCATCCGACGTCGCCGAAAGCTGCCACCATGCCCGTGCGCGGGAAGATCATCTTATTGCGGTCGCCGGGGCCGACCATGGTCATGCCGTAGATGCCGGGTGGTGAGTCGTTGGTGTGCTTCTTGATCAACTCGGCAAAGTCTCCGCCATCCTTGATCTGCTTCCAGATTTCCGCCGTGAGTTTCTCGGCTTCTTCTTTCGTGCGTGACACGCCCGGGATACCGGCGTCCTTGTATGCGACCAGCAGGTGCTGAACTTCGATCTGGTCGGCCTTCTGCTCGGGGCGCGAAGCCACTTCCTTAATGTCCTTGCGCAGTGTTTCCAACGGTGTCTCCTTAGATTCAGGCTCGGGCTTGTTGGCAGTGTTGGTTGGTTCGCCATTCGCCTGGTTGGGTTTGGATTCAGACTTTACGCACGCGGTCACAACACACATGGCGATCAACAACGGCAGCAGTCTCATGATACAGGCTCACTCCTCCCGGTTTGAAAACGCAAGGTCTTCGCCTTGCTTTGTAATCTCGCGCAGCACCACCGTGGCGTAGCACCCCTTGGGCAGAGTAAACCTCAAGTTGAGGGCGCCGTCGGCGTAGCTGGAGTCTACTTCACTTACGCCAAACCGCAGCGGGCGGCGGTCCCCCTTCTGACTCAGCCCGCGGCCTACTTCAAACATCTGTGGCGTCAGCGACTCCTCAGCGAGCGCCTTCTGCTCAAGGTCGCCCATCCGGCCCGTCGCGCCGCGCATACTGTGGCCGAAGATCGGCCCTGTGGGGGCGATTTCGAACCTGTCCGCGCGCGGCTGCTCTGCGCTGGCGTCCTCGACGATGAAATCGGCGCCGTTTTCCTTGCGGCAGATGTCGCCATCCCATACGCGGTCGTACTCGGCAAAGCGCGCCTCAAGCACGCGGTTGAATAGCAACGACTGCACGGCTGAGACCTGGAATAGCTTCAACTTCTGCGGGATGCGGCGCAGCGCCTTTTCCGTGGGGCCGAACTCCACCAGCGCCTTCAGCGCCGAGCGTTCCTGGTTCCCGCGCCGTGGCCATAGTTCGAGCGCCGCTTCCGCGCCGCGCTCAATGTACGCGGCGCGGGCTTCGCGCACGTCGGCATCGCGTTCGGTTTCCGGCTCGCCCAGCAGCGTATCGAAGTACGCGGGCCAATCGGCGCGCAGGATGGCCAGCCCGCAACGCGCATTGTCGCCCCTCCGGCCGAACCTCTGGGTGTCGTACCAGTTGGGCACGCCGCGCTTTGCCAGACGTTGCAGTGTCGCGGTTGCGTGGGGGACATCCTGCTCATCGACATCGCGCAGTGTGACGTCGAATGTGTTCGCGAGCAGGTGCCCGCGCTTCAGCTTGTTCTCGTGCTTCGTGACCTCGACAATCGAGATCTTGGGCAGCGTCAACGATTGCAATGTTTCCGGCGCCACGTGCTCGAAGCTCATCCACTGGCGCGTTACGCCACGCGCGTCTTTTAGACCGGCGTAGCCCACATCCTTTTCGGCAAACCCGATGGCCTGGCAGATGCGACGAATGGCTTCAAACGTGCTGATGCCGGCTTTCTCGACGTGCACCAGAGTGTGATCGCCGCGCCCGCTGAACGGGTACAGCGGCACTTCGCTGACGCGGAAGTCCTCGTTTGCGGCTTTGATCGTGCCGCGGCATGGCGGGATGTCGGCAGAAGCAAACAGCATGGAGCGGTTGTAGCGGGAATCCGCTTGGGCTCAAGTTGAAGCGCGCGACTGCCGAAAACACGAGGGCGGGGGGTACCGCCAACGGGAGTCGCCATGGACCGTGGAGTCAAGATCGCCATCTTTGTCGCAAGCATCGTCAGCCTCGCGCTGGGGCTGATCTGGGACCAGGTGCTCAACCAGGCACGAACCGTGGCGCAGCAGCACACCGTTGATGAATTCGGGCCAGACCTGATTTCAGCAATCGTCGGCCCGCCGGAGGTCCCGCGCTTGCAACCTCCTGAAGGATTTGACGTTCAGCCTGTGCCTGTTGAGGATGCGCCCGCGACCGAACACGACAACACCTCGAATCCGGCACCTGAATCGCCCGAGCCCGGCGGGTGGACGGAGTATACCGTCGCCCACGGCGATTCGTGGTGGCGCATTGCCAACACCGTTTTCAAGGACCGCGGCCTCGACAGCGCTGACATTCAGGCCGCGAACCCCGGCAAGCAATTACATCCGGGTGTGACGATCAAGATCCCGCCCAAGCCGGGAGCGGCTGCGCCCACGCCTGCACCATCCGTGGCAGGCTACGCAGCCGGCAACACGCAGGGCCCGATCGACTACGTGGTGCAGGACGGTGACTCGTGGTGGAAGATCGCCTACGTTCACTTCAAGGATCGCAAGCGCAGCACCGAGGACCTGAAGGCTGCCAATCCCGGCGTTAGCACGCTTCGTCCGGGCACTTCGATCAAAATTCCCTAGTCCGCGGGGAAATACCGCAACGCGTTGGGGAGCACCTCGGCGCTGATCGGCAGGAAACCACCAAAGTCCCCGTCCACCTGGATGGGGACTTCTTCTTGGGCGCTGATCTCGACCTTGGTGCAGCGCAGAAAGCGCGCCGACGAGGCGCGCCCCATGCGCCGGATGAACGCGTATCCGACCAGCTTCAGCAGCGATACCGGCGTGATGCGCTCGTGGATCGTCAGCACATCGAAACGGCCGTCGTCCGGTCGCGCCTTGCCGGTCAGCGCCAGCGGCCCGCCGTACTCCGGCGTGATTGACACCAGCGCGTACGAGACGTCCTGCACCGGGTCTTTGTCGCCGGCATCGATTCGCAGGGTCGAAAAGTCGCTCTGCCGCACCGCTTTCCACATGATCGGCAGGTACTGCGTGATGTGGATGGCGCCCTTCCGCTCTGCAAGCGCGCGCGTGCACTGGCCGTCGAACCCGGCGCCCACAAAACACGCGAACAGCCGCCCGTCCTGCAGCCGCCCAAGGTCGCGCTTGCGCGTTCGCCAGTTGCGCAGCGGGTTGATGTAGTGCTCGAGGCTGCGCGTGGCGCGCAGCTCTTTGGCCAGTACGTTGCCGGTGCCCAGCGGCACGACCAGCAGGGGCAGGCCGTGCGGCCCCAATCCATTGATTACTTCGTTGATCGTCCCGTCGCCGCCGACGGCAATGACAGCGTCAAACCCTTTGCCCTCGGCGTGCGTTGCCAGCTCGCGCCCGTGCCCCGGCCGCTCGGTCAACTGTACGTCGATCTCTACCCCTGCCTTGCCGGCAAGCGCGTCCAGCTTCGGCAGCAGCCGCATGGCGTGGCCGCGCCCCGAAATCGGATTGGCGATTGCCAGCAGTCTGCGCATCACGAGTGGTTGGCTGGGCTCACCAGCACGTCGTGGTAAGCGTTGGCGATCTTGAGCGTGATCGATCCCGGCACCATGCCAAGCCGGCGCTCGCCGATCATCCCGACGGGCATCACGTCACGCGTGGTGCTGGTGATGAAGACTTCGTCGGCGTGCAGCAGGTCCTGCTCGCGCAGGTCGGCTTCTTCGCACGGTGCGCCGATCTTCTTGCAGACCTCCACGATGAACCCGCGGGTAACGCCTTCCAGCAGACCCTGTTTCAGCCCGGGCGTTTTGACGACGCCGTCCTTGACGATGAAGATGTTGCTGGTGGTGCATTCGGTCAGGAATCCGTCCACGTTCATCATCACGGCTTCCACGGCGTTCTGCTTGCGCGCCTCCATGATCGCCAGCACATTATTGAGGTAGTTGCCGCTCTTGATAGCAGGATCGGTCGCCTGCTTCGGGTTGCGGCGCACGTGCGCGACGATCACCTTGCACCCGTGCGCGTACGATTCGTCGGGCCACTTGGGCAGAGGCTTGGCGATGCCGATGACGTTCTGCGCGGGGCAGCTCCCGGGGTGCAGGTCCAGCTCGCCGACGCCGCGCGTGACAATCACTCGCAGGTAGCTTTCGGCCCACTTGGGTTGCGCGTGCATCTCGCGGAAGTGTTCCAGAAACCATTCGTCGGGGCGTTGCAGCGGCATCTCCAGCGCGTTTGCGCTGGCGTGCAGGCGGCGCAGGTGCCGGTCGGCTGCGAACAGCTTGCCCTCAACGGTTCGCACGACTTCGTAGACCGAGTCACCGAACAGGAACCCGTGGTCCAGCACGCTGATCTTTGCTTCGCCCGGAGCGAAGAACTCGCCATTGATGCTGACGATGTAGTCGCTCATGCGGTTGGCCCTTTCAGCATGCCCATATACGCGTCGACAAGGCCCATCAGCCACGGCATAGCCAGCATGGCGGCGATGGCGCCGAGCGCGAGATACGGCCCGAAGGGTGTGCCGTGTCCTTTCTTCACCAGGATCTGCACGATGCCAAAGACCGCGCCGAACAGGATGGCAATGAAGAACGCGGCGAGAAGCTTCGGCCAACCCAGCATAACGCCCAGCAGGATCATCAGCTTCACGTCTGCCATGCCCATGGACTCGCCGCCGATCTCCTGCGCGCGCTTGCGGAAGAGCACGTTGGCGCCTTTGCCGATCAGCCACAGCGCGACGGCGGCGCCCAGGCCTGTCAGCACGGCGCTTACGATGCTGTTCAACCAGATCGGCGCAAACCCGAACAGCAGATGCGCTTGCGGGTCATCCAGGCCGAACGCCAATGCGGGTGCGTGTGCGGCGAACGGGATGAACACGATCAGTGGGCCGAGCGTGAGCTTGTCGGGGATCACGGTCAGGTCGAGGTCAATCAGCGCCCACGGCAGCAGGATCCCTACGACGCCGAGCATGTGCAGCAGGGTAAGCCAGTTCGTCCACTCGCCCGGTGACGCTCCGTCCGAATACAGGGCGCGCAGCGCACAGACGGCGAACAGGGTCGCCGTCAGCAACTCCACCAGCGGGTAGCGCGCGCCGAACTTCGCGCTGCAGTAGCGGCATTTGCCGCGCAGGATGACCCACCCGACGATCGGGATGTTGTCGTTCCACTTGAGTTTGGTCTTGCAACTCGGGCAGAAGCTGCGCTTGGGGTTGTTGACCGAGAGGCAGTTGCGCGGCAGCCGGTAGACCACGACGTTGAGAAAGCTGCCAACGAACGAGCCGATGACGAACCAGAAACCGACCCACCACCAGGCGGGCGCTTTCCCGATCATCTCGAACATCTGGTCCATCATCGCTCGCGGCTAAACCCTGCCGAACTCTGCCAGCATGGCGGCGATTTCGCCAGCCTGCTCACGCACGTCGCCATCGCGGACCTGGACGGTAAGGTGCGCGGCGCGCCCGTACTTCGGGCGCCGGCGCTGCATCAGTCGCGGGACCTCCTGGTCGACCGGCTTGCCGGTCAGCGAAGGGCGCACGGTGTCGCCGGCAAGCCGCTTGATGAGCAGCTCGTCCGGGGCATCGAGGTAGACGACGACGCCGGTGGCGCGCATGCGTCGGATGTTGGGCTCGCGCTCGACCGCGCCGGCGCCGGCTGCGATCACCGCATCGGGCGTGGAGCCGGCAACGCGGTCGAGTACCTGCATTTCGAGTTCGCGGAAGGACTCTTCGCCACTGGCCGCGAAGATATCGCGGATCCTGGCGTTGGCGCGCAGCTCCACGCGCGTGTCCACGTCGAGCGAGCGGCGGTGCAACGCCACAGCCAGCTCATGCGCAAGTGCGCTCTTGCCCACGCCGCGCCCGCCGACCAGCCACACGTGGCGCGATGCGCGCGGAACCTCCGGCAGGTCCAGTCGCAAGCGGTACCCGAACGCCACGGCTTGCAGTGCCGCCTGGCGACGCAGCATGCCCAAGCCGTTGCACGCCTCTACTTCGGCTTCACGCGCCGCCACCAGCAGGGGCGTTTCATCCGGATCGTAGACGAGGTCGTACACCAGCGCGTCGTGCGACAGCAACGGTTGCAGTTGATCCCACGGCAGCGCAATCGGACCCGTCTGGCCGCCCGTCATGCCGCAGGGGGTAGCGTTGATCAGCAGGTCGACCTTTGCGTCGACTTGCGCGACGGCGGCGATCGCGGTTGCGTCGAGGTCCTGCGCGAGCGCCTGAGCCTGTTCGTTGCGTCGCGACCAGACCAGCACACGTGTGCCTTCGCGCCGCAGGCCGCAGACGACAGCGCGAGCCGCGCCGCCGGCGCCCAGGACCAGCGCCGTGCGGCCGAACAGCGTGCGGTTGTACCGAACCTTCAGCGCGTCAGTGAAACCGGGCACGTCCGTATTCTTGCCGCGGTAGTTGCCGTCCGGCAGGCGCACCATGGTGTTGACCGCGCCGGTTGCGTCGGCGGCTTCGTCAAGCTTGGTGCAATGGGCGACGAGGCTCTGCTTGAATGGCACCGTGATACTCGCGCCTGCAACCGGAAGTCCGCGAGCGAACGTCGCAAAGTCCTCGGCGTCGCGCGCAGCCAGTGGCAGGTAGACGCGTCGCTGGTGCTGCTGGCCCAGCGCAACGTTGTGCAGGGCTGGGCTGAGACTGTGTGTGACACTGCGACCGGTGACGCCGAACACTTCCCAGTCGGTGGTCACTTTGGCTGCGCGGAACAGGCCCGCCATGCGGCGGAAATCCACGATCCCCGGCGCGACTTCGCCAGCCGCCAGCGAGCCGTAATTCAGCACGCTCCCCCAGCAGCAGCCCAGCAGGCGCGACGCGACGCCGTACTCGCCCATCAGGAATGCGGCCACGTCGGGTTTGCCCCGCAGGAAGTCGCGGATCAGCAGGTTGTCGGACAGCGCGGATGCCATCCCGACGATCTTGAACATCGTGCCGCCCTGCTTGCGAAGGTCGCGCAGCACGCCCTCAAGGTCTGCGGGGACACCTGTGAAATCGTGAAAGCTGCGAACGGTTTTGGCGGCTGGGACGTCGGCTTCGACGCCGGATTCGACGTCGACGAGATCGCAGAACTCGCCGGCAATCTTGAGCAGCTTCACCCGGTCCTGCTCGTCGCGGCGGAAAGATCCACCGTCCTGCTCGCGTCGGCAGGCGCCGATTACAAGCGGCGGCGGCGCCACCGAGCTGATGTCGGCCGTAAGCCACGCCACGCGATCCGCCAGCAGTTGCGGGTTTTCCAGTACCGACTTCCACGCGCCGTCTATGTCGAGGCGCAACTCAACGGCTGTGCGAAGCGGGTCGTCGAGGATCTGCTGCGGGCGGGGATGTTCGCCATTGGGCGGAGCAACGCCGACAATCAGGGGTGTGTAGCTGGCCAAGGCTGCTCCGCGGCGTCGGTAGGGGGCGCGCGATCATACCCGGAATGCGGATTGGAAAAAGGAACCGCTACCTGGCGCGCCCGTTACGGCCTTCGCCCAGCAGGGTCCGCCGCAAGTGCTCAAGCTCGTCGTTCAAGGCGCGTGACTTGGCCGTCTTCTGCTCAATGGCCTGCACGGCGAACACGACTGTGGTGTGATTCTTGCCGCCGTAGAAGCGCCCGATTTCCTTGAGGCTGTAGCTGGTCAGGCGCCGGGCAAGGTACATGCAAACCTGCCGTGCCAGAGCGACCGGACGCTTACGCAGCCGGCTGTGAAGCTGTGCGCTGGTTACGCCATAGTGGGCGATGACCACGTTCTCGATGTCGGTCAGGTCGACCATCCTGGAACGCGACGAAAGGAAGTCCTGCAAGGCTTGCTCAGCCAGTTGCAGCGTGACCTTCTCATTGGTCAGGCCCGCCAGCGCGACCAGGCGCGTGACGTAGCCTTCCAGCTCACGCACGTTGCATTCCAGCTTGTCGGCCAGGAACTCGATGACCGAGGCTGGGAACAGGTCGCGGTGCCCTTCCAGCTTGCTCTTGATGATCGCCAGCCGGGTGTTGCGCGGCGGCAGGTCGATCTCGGCGATCATGCCCTGCATGAAGCGGGTGGTGAGGTGTTCCATGAACTCCTCAAGGTCCCTCGGGTGCTGGTCGCTGGCCAGCACGACCTGCTTGCCGGCTTGCTCCAGTGCGTTCAGCGTGTGCAGCAACTCCTGCTGGCTGGCGTCCTTGCCCGCCAGGAAGTGCAGGTCGTCGATGATCAGCACGTCAAGGTTGCGGAAGCGCCTGCGGAACGGCTCCACATCGCGCTTCTGCAGCGACTGCACGTACTGGTTCACGAAGTATTCAGCCGGGATGTACAGCGTTTCCTTGCTCGGGAAGCGCTCAAGCACTTCTCGCGCGACGCCTTGCAGCAGGTGCGTCTTGCCAACGCCGGTGCGCCCGTAAATGAAAAGCGGGTTGAACGATTCGCCCGGATTGCGAGCGATTTCCCACGAGCAGTTGAACGCCAACTGGTTGTTCGGCCCGACGATGACGCGGTCGAGCGTGTACCGCTCGTTCAGGTTGAAGATCTGCTTCGGGTGAACGGCGGTTGTGCGCGACTTGTCCGCGGGCTCGCCGGCCGCGCGGCGCGCGGTCTCCTCCTGCTTGCGAAGCTGGCGGAACAGGTGGCCGTTGACGCTGTACTTGATGTCGCCCGGCCGGAACCCGACCACGCGGTTTACGCTGTCGAGGATGTCCTTGGTGTACTGGCTCTTGAGCCAGTCGGAGACGACGAGGTTCGGAACACCAACCTCAATCATCTCGGGTTCAAGACGCACGATCAGGGTGTTGCGCAACCAGAGGTTGAACACTTCCTCGCCAACGTGCTCCTGAAGGTCATTCAGGACTTTGCTCCAATGCTCTTTGGCGAGTGCTTCGGTCACGCCCTGATCTCCGCCCGGGGGTCGCGCGATTGCTGCCGCCATCATCCGCGGCTTGCACGATGATGTTACGCTCGCCCCCGACCCTGTTTTCGAAGTCACCTTCGTGTGGACGCGCGAAAGTATCACCGGAAAACACCCGCGTCAAACCCCCCTTGCAATTCCGCGGGAACCCGCCTGCGAAGCGGGTTTCACCGCTTTGATTCTCAACACCCGTGGTGTACAATCCACACTGCGGACAGGAAGTCCGTGGAAAGAATTCCGACTTGGTGCTTGCGATTTGCGCAGCCACCGGTCCCGACTCAGGAGGAGTCGCCATGATCCGCTTGTTGCTTCTCGTCTTGATTGTTCTTGCCGCGTGGCAGATCGGCGGCGCGCCGATCGGAATTGCGCTCGCGCTGGGCATCGCACTGGTGCTGTTCACGTCGTGGATGCGCTGGGATGCCGCGCGACGCGAGCGCACCGAGTTGCGCGAATTTGAGCGCGTTCGTGCCGCGGCTTCGCGGCGCGGCTAGCATTCCACGCAGGACTTCGCAAAGTGTTGCGATGGAGCAGGAATCGCTCTATCGCGCCGCGGCGCTTGCCGCGCAGACTTACCGCCGCGAGATCGTGCAGCGCCTCGGGACGGCGCACGAAGCGGCGGCCCACGCAGAGTGGAACCGCGACCGCTTCTGGCTATGGGCGATTGAGCGGGCGATCGAGCACGTCGAAGGCAGGGTGCTCTGGATCGAACTGGGACGCCGCAACTTCTCCCGCGCCGGGCAGCGACCCGAACTTGAGCGCGCGATCCGCGGCGTTCGCGAATTGCAGAAGCAGCTTTCAGGGGATTCGTTACCCAGCTTTCGCGCGAAGGAAGGGCTGGTCAGCAAGCTGGCGGGCCTGGCCAATCAGTTGCTGGAGTAGCGTCAGACTTGCTTCCACTCCACGGCGCCGCCGGGCAGCATGTAGAAGATCATCATCTTGCCGCCCTTGACGCTGGGCACGTGCGCGCTGCCGGGCGCGAACACCGCCCAGCCTTCCTTGTGCCCGCAGAACTCCGGGTCGCCTTCCATGGTCAGCAGGCAGTTCACCTCGCCGTTGGTGTGGCGGTGCCACGGCCCGTCGCCCCAGAGCAGCACAGCATCAATGCTGTACCCGTGAGCCGCGTCCGGCTTGGCCACGCGTGAAAAACGTGTCGGGCCGGCTTCGCGTCCGCACAGCCACCCTTCACTCAACCCGGTGTTGGCGAGCGTGCGCAGCTCATTGGCCCAAGCTGCGGTTATGGGGAACTCGCGGTTGAGCGTTTCGCGGGCGGCTGTGGTGTCGGTGAGATCCAGCGTCTTTAACCGCTGAAGTACCGGGGTTAGCGCTGCTACGACGGCTTCATTCGGCATCTTCTTCTGCCCATGGCTTGGCGACTTTCTCGGTGTCGCTTTGTGTCGCGCGCTCAAAGCGGTTGGTGTCGCCTTCCGGTTTGTAGATGTGAGTTCCGCTCGGGCCCTTGGAATCAGGACCTTCGGCGTCTGCTGGCGCACCCTGGTCCACCTGGTCGTCGGAACCAAGGAACGAGCCCTCGGCTTTCAGCGGGATCGCGGGTGCGGATGGCGAAGGCTTCGTCGCCGCGCGCACACCGGCCGTCACAACCTTGCCGTCGGCGTCGGTCGTGAGCACCTTGGTGTCGCCCATCGCCTTGGCCGATGCGCGTTCTTTGTAGACGCTCGCACCAACCTTGAGCGCGGCAAAGATCTCGGCGCGCGTTGCGGCGTCGGTGAGAATGCGCGGAGCGTACGGGATGAATTTGTGGAACATCAGGTAGTTCGCCTGGCCCAGAATCTGGAACCAGACGATGTCGCCGCGCTGCAACTCGCGCACGGCGTCCCATTCAATGCCGACCAGCTCCGGCCCCATGCCGCGATCGCAATGGATCGCAACGATCTCGGGCGGGCTTGCCAGCTTTGCGGAACGGTCAAACACCAGGTTGAGCAACCCATTGCCGGTGCCGCGCGCACGCTGCGCGATCAATGAGCTGATGCCCGCCGGCCCGGCAAGCTTTTCCATCTGCGCCTTGGTGCCGAAAACCAGCACGCCCGGAACAAAGTTGGCGGCGCGGTACTGCGTCATGCGTGGCAGCTCTGCGATTAACCCGACCAGCCCGATGATCCCGATGACCGCGCCCATGGCGGCGTAAACGTAGCGGATCGCACCGGCCTGCGGATCAAGCGCGAAGAAGGCGAACAGGATGCCGAGGATTCCCAGCACGATGGCGCCGACCATGACCAACAGCGCCAGCTTGGCAACCTTCTCAATCTGGCGCGGTGGAAACGGCGGGCGGGTGACGGTGCTGCCGGATGGCGCAATGAAGGTCGTGCCGTCCGGCTTGTACACGTCCGGCAGCTTGCTGTCGGGCGGTACGCGATGCTT
>CAZNBU010000059.1:11797-12600 GCA_964571035.1 uncultured Planctomycetaceae bacterium
TTGGCGGCGGGCCTGCGCACGCCGCTTGGCGGATCCTTGGGCGGAGTGCCTCCTTCCCACGGGGCCTGTTCAGTCATGCGCGCAGTCTAGCAAAGATGTCGTGAAGGCGTGCAATTCTGTCCCAAGGTGTTGATGCATCTGGACATCCGAGGACGAGATTCTCATCACAACGCCAACGGCGAGTAGTCCATGTCGAACGCCTCAGCCACAGCCTTGTACGTAACCTTGCCATCCGCAACGTTCACGCCGGTGCGAACTTCGAGGAAAGCCTTGGCGGCTTCCTTCCATCCGCGCTTGGCGATCTCGATGGCGTAGCGGCTTGTGGCGTTGGTCAACGCGAACGTGCTGGTGCGGCCGACCGCGCCCGGCATGTTGGCGACGCAGTAGTGCACCACGCCGTCCACAATGTAGGTCGGGTTGCTGTGGGTGGTGGCGCGTGTGGTCTCGACGCATCCACCTTGGTCTACCGCGACGTCCACGATTACCGCGCCCTGCTTCATGGATGACAGGTCTTCTTTGCGTATCAGGCTCGGTGCTTTAGCCCCTGGGATCAGCACCGCGCCGATCACCAGGTCAGCGCTGCGGATAGCTTCGCGGATGTTGTAGGCGTTGCTGTAGATTTCCACCACGTTCGGCGGCAGCACGTCGTCAAGGTAACGCAGGCGGTCCAGGCTGATGTCCAGGATCGTAACCTTCGCGCCCAAGCCAGCCGCCATCTTGGCTGCGTTCGTGCCGACCACGCCGCCGCCGATGATCACGACGGTACCCGGCTCAACCCCCGCCACGCCGCCCAGCAGGATGCC
>CAZNBU010000060.1:0-12520 GCA_964571035.1 uncultured Planctomycetaceae bacterium
TGGATTTTGGCGTTCGAGGGCCTCACGCCACCCTGAGGTTCTCGAAGGGTGGATTTTGGATGTTGGATTGAACTGCCGCCGGTCACGGCAGTTCTTGCCGTTTCGCCGTGAATCCAAAATCCAAAATCTAAAATCCAAAATCAAACCGTTCTCCTGCGCCGAACCGCCGGCAGGAACGCCAGCACTGTCCCCACAATCACCACGGCCAGCCCGGCCAGCCCCAGCGCCATCTGCGGCTTGATGAAGAAGCGGAATGTGCCGGTGCCGTCGAGCTTGGCGTCCTGCAAGATGAAGTACGCGTCGCGGCTCAGGGTGCGGTGATACTGCGGGTCTTTGACCGGCTCGCCCATCTTCGGCGCGCCGGTGCGCTTGTCGTAGAAGATGCGCATGCCCGGGTGCACCGCGGTGGAGCCCGCCTGGGTAGCCGCCAGCTCTGCTTCTATGGCTTGGATGACGGCGTCATCCTTCGCTTTCTCAAGTGCGCTGTGAAGCCCCGCCAGTGTCAGTGGCCGCATGGATTCCAGGGTTGCCGCCGCGCGCTCGTCCGGCAGCTTCAGCGCGAGCGCCTGCACGACTTCGTTGCGGTGCGAGACCACGTCGGCTTCGAGTGCGGTGTGGAACTGCTCCAGCAGCTTGAGGTCGGCGAAGCGCCTGGATTCGAAGTCACCGGCAGCGGCATCAAGCGCGAACGCTTTGGCAAAAACCTCCGGCGGCAACTCGGACAGGTCGTGGCGGACGGCGCGGTGGATTTCCGGCAGCTCAGCCCCCAGCAGCAACCCCTGCGCCCGCAGCTCGGCCAGTTGCGTCGAGAACTGGGTCACCATGGCGGTCAATCGGTTCTGCACGCGCTGGGCGCCGGCTTCGTCGATGCCCACCAGTTGTCTTGCGAGGCCAGTCTGGTCGAGGAACTCCTTGGCGCCGATGGTCTGGATTCGCTCGTTCGCGAGAGCGAAGTTCTCACCGAGACCGCCGCCGGCTGCCAGCGTGCCCTGCACCAGCAGCAGGAACATCTGCTCAGCCGCCGCCAGCTCTGTGCTCGCCTCACCGCGTGCCAGCAACAGCGATGCAGCCTTGTCGTGGGCGTCGAGGTAGGCGCTGCTGTTGAGTTCAGTCGGTGGCGTGTAGGCGTAGACGCGCAGGGTGGTGTCAAAGCTTTCGTAGACCACCGACCGCTCGCGCTGCGCCACGCCCCAGTGGATGGCGGCGACCATGGCGGGCGGCGGCGCGCCCATTTCGGGCGGGAAGTTGGCGGTGATGGTCTCGATGATCTCGGGCGCCGACATGTCCGGGTTCTGGCGCACGTAGCTGAGCATGTTCTCGTATATCTGCGCCGTTTGCGGGTTGCGCCCGAATGAGCTCTTGAGCGCGTCCCAACTGTCGGTGCGGGTGCTGGATTCGTACACCACCAGCAGCTTGTCGCCGGTCAGCTTGTCTTCGATTACCCCGTACCCGCCCGGGTTGGCGATCACTGTGCCCTCGGCTTCGTAGAAGCTGCTGTAGTAGATGCCCAGCGCGATCAGCAGTACGCCGATGTGCACAATGTACCCGCCGTAGCGCCTGCGGTTGCCCAGCGTGACGCGACCCAGCGCGACCAAGAACGCCTCGCCCGTGGACTTCACCCGGGCGCGCGCGCCCGCGGCAAACTCCATCACGATGCAGACGAACGTGAACGCGCAGATCGGCCACAGCGTCAGCTGCACCACCCAGCGCACCCAAGCCGCCGCGGCGCCTGTCATGTCGGCCCGGTCGGTGCTGATCAGCAGCTCGTTGGATTGAAGCCACATGACGTTGATCGCGCCGACCGCGAACGCCGCAATCGTCGGCGCGAGGAATGCCCGCACCGCCTGCCGCGCCGTGTTTCGCTGCCAGGCCAGCGCCGGGCCGACGCCCATCAGCAGCAGCACGAGCAGCAGCATCGGCACGTTCATCATCACGTACGCGTCCTGGCCGAACTCGTGCTTGCTGTCTTCACCCAGAAGCTGGGTGGTGATCAGCGGCCACATGGTGATGATCAGCGTGACCAGGGCGATCGCCACGAACATCAGGTTGTTCAGCACGAAGCTGCCCTCGCGGCTGAAAATGCTGTCGAGTTTGCGGTCCGGCTTCAGCAGCGGCGCGCGCCAGACGACGGCGAGCAGGCTGCCCAGCAGCACGATTACAAGAAACGCGTAGAACCACGTGTCCACGTCGCCTGTCGCGCCGAAGGCGTGCACGCTGTTGATGATGCCGCTGCGCACCATGAAGGTGCCGATCACGGTCATGCAGTACGTGATGATGATCAGCGCGAACGACCACAGCCGCAACATGCCCCGTCGCTCGGTCACAATCACGCTGTGAATGAACGCCGTGCCGGTCAGCCACGGGATGAAGCTGGCGTTTTCAACCGGGTCCCACGCCCAGTACCCGCCCCACCCCAGGATCTCGTAGGCCCACAACCCGCCCAGGGCAATGCCCACGGTAAGGAAGCCCCAAGCCATCATCGTCCACAGGCGGATCGGCTTCAGCCACCCTTCGCCGACTTCGCCCGACAGCAGGCTGCCGATGGCGTAGGCGAACGGAATGGTGAACCCGACGAACCCGAGGTACAGCATCGGCGGGTGGATCGCGACCCAGTAGTTGTGAAGCTGCGGGTTCATGCCGTTGCCGTCGCTGATCTGCTCAAGCAGCAGCTTCTGCGCTTCCGGCGGCAGGTCGTGCGGGCGGTTCAGGATCAGGCTCTGCAACGTGCCCAGCTTCATCGACGGGTCGCCGGACTGGTGCAGCACGCGCAGCAGGTCCCACCCGTGCTGCGGTGCCTTGACCACCCCCTCATGTAGCGCGCCCTGGATGGTGTGGCCGGCTGTGCCCGCTACACCCATCCAGTGATACATCATCGAGAACGGGCTGGAGCGCTGTGCGGCTTCGCCGTCGGTGGGGGAGGTCAATATGAAGAAGAAGAAGAACTGCACCACGGCCAGCGCGATCAAGGTGTAAGGAAGGCGGCGGTCGGTGCGGTTGTGGCGCTGGGTAAAGGCAAAGGTGGCGCCGAACCCGGTCAGGATGAAGCACCAGAACAGCAGGCTGCCCTGCTGGCTCGCCCACAGCGCGGCGATTTTGAAGGCCAGTTCTTCGTTGTTCTCGGTAACACGCTCGATGTAGTTGACAAAGAAATACCCGTCAAAGATGCCGACGTACAGCAGCGCGCAACAGAACGCCGTCAGCAGGAACAGCGCGTACTGGCCGCGGCGCGCGGCGTGGGCCAAGCGCTCGTCTTTCAGCCAGGCCGATGCGCCGGCCAGGCCCAGCAGCAACAGGGTAAGGAACAGCCCGACGAACAGCGCGGTCTGGCCGGTCTGCATCAGGCGGACAGCGGTGTGGAACTGCTCAATGGTCTCGATACGGCCTAGCATGCTTGGCCCGGTGCGGGTTGCTTCACGGCTTGCCCACCTGGGGCGGCTGGTTGTCCGCGGTGGTCAACTCCTGCCCCGCGTATCTCGAAGGGCATTCGGTCTGAATCATAGAAGCGACAAAGGCGCCGCGCTTGTGGTCGTAGCGGCCCTCCAGGGTCACGTGCGCCGCGCGCTTGAAGTTTGCGGGCACGTCGTCCCCTTCATAGATCACGTTCATGAACGGGGCGTTCTCGGCGAGCTGCTGCCCTTCGGGCGGGATGTCGGCGCAGGTGAAGCTGGCCGGCTTGAAGTCGTTGTGGATGTCCAGGATCTGGCCTTTCACCTTCACGCGCTCGCCCTCATAGGTGGCCGAGGTCAACTGGGTGACGGTGCGGTATTCGATGCCGCCTTCGAACAGCGCCAGCGACAACGCGCCGCCGATGGCGACCGCGAACAGCAGGATGACGGCAACGACTTTGGCGCTCATGGCTGCTTCCTCAACACGGGAGCTCGTCTGCCCCTTCCTTCTTTATAGCAGGGGGGCACCGGGCCACAAGCAAAGGCCGGGCGATGCCGGTCACCCGCCTTGCCCGGCGAACTCGCTCTGGAGTTTGCGGGTCAACTCGCCCTGGCTCTGGAAGGGATAATAAGGAAAGACCAGGCGCCAGTGGGTGCGTTCGGACTCCGGGCTGTCCTCGGTCAGGTAGGTCTGCGGCGAGCGGTGCTCGGTGATGACGACCCAGCGGTCGCCGATCCAGAACCCGCGTGCCTGTTTGCTCTGCTCGGCGGGTGGATCGACCTCGCGCTGGAACAGGATGTCTTCCTCGATCCCATCGACCGAGATGCGCGCGCGCTTGAGCGGCACGTCGTTGTCGGGCCAGACGAACTCGCGGGACACCGAAGGGTTGCGCGGGGCGGCAGTGTAGTCGGCAACTTCGACGACGCGCGCCGGCTGGACGAAGTCGCCGACAAGGGGGCGGATATCGGACCACCCGACGCGGATGGTGTGCTCGCTGAACTCCTTTTTCACCGCTCTGGAAACTGTGTGGAGAAAAAGATCAACATCATCTTTTTCCCACGACTCCCGCATCGTGTCGAAGGACGCCTGCGGGTCGGCCAGGACGGGCTTGGGGCCGCTTGCGCAGGCCGTCGCCAGCAAACCCGCGCCACACAAGGAAAAGAAGGCGATGATCGGTTTCATGGCTGCCATCCTTTTTCCGTTGACACGTCAAGGGCGCCGTCCGGGAGGGCCCTTGGGGACTGGCTTGACGTGTCAAGGGGTGTGTTCCGGGGCATGATTTTTCTTTGACGGGGTTCTTTGGGCAGGATACTTTTCACTCATCGAGTGTGTGCATTCGAAAGATCTTAAGGAGGGGAGCATGGCAACTACCGCGAAGAAGAAGAAGCCCGCCAAGAAGGCGGCAAAGAAAAAGCCCGCTAAGAAGGCGGCCAAGAAGAAGCCCGCAAAGAAGAAGGCCAAGAAGAAGTAGCTACACCGGCCCCACCTCGGGGCCAGCAAAACCCCGGCCTGGGTTACGGCCAACCGAAAGACCTAGTTTCAACCCGCAGTGCAATAGTCCTGTAAACCGCACACACTCATGAGCCTCTCCGTCCGCCAACGGGGAGGCTCAAACCATTTGGGATTTTGGATTGGTCGCCCCGCAAATTGAGCGGGCCACGAAGCGCTCTGCCCCGTGGCCCGCAAAATCGAAAATCCAAAATCCAAATCCTAACGTCTACTCCTTGGCCGCCACCACCCACACGCGGCTTTGTACTTCGACCTCATCGTGCAGCCGGATGTTGAAGCTGTAGGTGCCGAGCTCGCGGATGTGGTCGGCTTCCAGCTCGACCTGCGTGGTCTTGAGGCTGATGCCTTCCTGTTTGAAGGCGTCCACGATCACGCGCGGCGTTACGCTGCCGAAGAGGTGGCCTTCGGGGCTGGCGTTCATCGGCACGGTCAGCTGGATCTTGCTGATGGCGTCGGCGATTTCCTGGGCCTCTTCCTTTTCGCGGGCGACGCGGGCTTCATAGGCGCGCTTTTCGCCGGCCAGGCGGCGCATGTTCTCTTCACTGGCCTGCAAGGCCAGGTTCTTGGGCAGCAGGTAGTTGCGGGCGTAGCCTTCGGCGACCTCGACGATCTCGCCGCGCTTGCCCACACCCCGGATGGATTCCCTGAGCAGAAGTTTCATACGGTTCCTCGATTCAAGCGGCTGTCAGGCCGCGTCGGCCTACTTGTTCACGAAGGGCAGCAACCCCATGAAGCGCGCGAGCTTCACCGCGTCGCGGATCAGCTTCTGCTCGGCGTGTGTGGCGCCGGTGCGCTTGCGGGGCAGGATCTTGCCCATGCCGGACACGAACTTGCTGAGGGTGTCGACGTCCTTGTAGTCCAAGAACAGCTTCTGTTCCTTGGTCAGCTTGCTCTGCGTCGGCGTGATGTTGCGCGCCTTCTTCTTTTTCTTCTTCTTCAGCTTGTCTTTGTTGATGCGGATGTTGCCCATGGTTCGTTCCTCGGCGGGCCTTTGCCCGCGGTAATGGTCTTTACAGGGTCACGTCGTCGCCGACGTCCTCCACACTGCTCCCGGTTTCGTCGCGCTCGGGCGGATCGGACAGGTCGGACCCGTCGCTCTCGTCGCTGCCGTCGCCGTAGTCCCGGATCGTGTTGCCGCCGCGTTCCACCACCTGGATGTGCCGGCCGGACGCGCTGCGTTCGACCTCGCGGCGGATGAACTGCACCGAGTACGCCACCACGCGAATGCGTGAGCGGCGCTGGCCTTCGCCCGTCGTCCAGGTGTCCTGCTCAAGCCGGCCCTCGACGAACACGGGCGAGCCCTTCTTCAGATACTCCGCGCAGCTTTCGGCCAGCTTTCGCCAGCTCACGACGTCAATGAAGCAGGTGCGGTCGTGTTTCTCGCCCGCGCTGGTGGTGTAGCTGTCGCTTACCGCAAGCCGGAACTCGGTTACCGGCGTGCCGGAGGGCGTGTGGCGCAGGTCGGGATCGCGCGCCAGGTTGCCCACCAGGAATACTTTGTTGAGTGTAATCATCGGCTATTCGTCCGTTTTTCCGGCCGCCGTGCTGCGCGGCCTTTCCCGCACTCGCGTTATTCCGCGGCCGCTGTCGCCTTCTCGCTGGCTGCGCCTTCCGACTCGGTGTCGGATTCGCTCTCTTCGGATTCCTTGCGGCCGCCCTTGGGTGCCTCGTAGGTCTTGAACCACTTCTCCAGCGGCACGTTGTCACGGTTAACGAAGAGGTAGCGCAGGATGCGCTCGGTCAGGCGGCACTCCAGCTCGATTTCCTGCATTTTCAGCGGGTCGGCTTTGAACGCCGTCAGGATGTACGCGCCGCGCTTGTTCTTGCGGATTTCGTACGCGAGGCGCTGCTCGCCCCACACTTCACAGCGGATGACGTTCGCCTTGTGCTTGGAAAGCAGGTTCGAGCAAAGCTCGGTTGCTCCCTCGGGGTCCTTGTTCGCGAACCCGGAGTCGAGCAGGAACAGGCCTTCGTACAGGCTCTGCCCGTCTTCTGATGCCATTGCAGTTGTCCTTCCCGGTAACAAAGAAACCCCCTCGGTCCAGTGGCCCGGCGCACCCGGGGTGCGCGCCGGGAGGGGTCTGGTTTACTTCTTGGCTTCCTTGCCCTTGGTCGGCGCGGCTTCGCCCTTGGCGGGCGGCCCACCCTTGGCTGACGGCACAGCCGCTGCGGCGGCTGCATCGGCCGCGGCTGCGGCGCCAGGGGCTGCGGCTGCTGCTTCGTCAACATCGGCGCGGCGCGCCTGGGCGCACTTCACGACGACGACGTCCGGTCGCAGCATCGGGTCAGCGCCTTCCGGCAGCGTGAGGTCCTTGACCGTGATGGCGTCGCCGACTTCAAGCTTGGTCACCTCGATTTCGAGGTGCTTCGGGATGCGGTCAGCGGGGCAGTGAACTTCAAGGTCGCCGTGGCTGACTTCCAGCAGGCCGCCATGGGTCGCGCCCTTGGGCGTGCCGAGGAAGCTCAGCGGGATGCGCACGCGGACCTTTTCGCTAAGGTCGATGCGCACAAAGTCGATGTGATGGATCGAGTCGCCCATGTGGTCGCGCTGCAGGGCGCGGATCAGCGCGTACTCCTGGTCGCCGCCCACGTTCAGTTGCACCACGTGGTCTTCAGCCTTGATCAGGCCTTCGATATCCTTGAGAGCAAACAGGAGATTGACGTTGTCCTTGCCCTTGCCGTAGAGCACGCCGGGCAGGCGTCCGTCTGCGCGCGCCTTGCGCATGGCCTTGGTGCCGCTGTTCTCGCGGCGATCGGCCGACAATGCCGGTATCTGCATGACTTCCTCGGTAGTGGACCCCCGGGCCTGCTTGACCGGCAACGCGCCGGCATGGCCTGCCCATGGCTCTTTCCCGCGCTATTGATTTACAGTGAATCGCATCCCCGTAAACCCGTAGCGCTTTCCTGCCTTATCGCGGGCGGAGAGTTTGAGAATGTAATCACCGGGTGCAAGGGCTCGCTCAGGTTTTCCATCAAAATGTTGCTCGATGGTAGTGGCGCCCTCCTGCCTTGCCTGCCCGATCTTTTCGAGCTTTACCTTGGTGTACGTCTTGTCGTTCGACGTGGCGTGGTTGCGTGCGATGGCTTCTTCAGCCGCTTTGACGACCTTGGGGTCTTCCGACGTTAGATCGGCTGCGTTTACGGGCTCCAGCTTGCCGGCAATCGCGGTGCGGGCGACTTCGACCGTGCATTCCCAGGTCAGCTCATTCGCGAGTTCCAGCGGGACGCTGGCGGCGAAGGTCAGTTTGCCCGACTCTTTGTCGTTGCGGACCTCTTCGCCGGCAACGTCCACGCCTGGGTAGCGCACGCGCAGGCCGGGGTCGCCGGTGAGGTTGTACAGGCTGAGGTGCGCCTGGTTCATTGCCCGGCGCTCGTCGGCTTTGGGCATGATCAGGCTGGCCATCAACTCAAGCCGTTTACGGTCGGGGTCCGTCGCAAGGATCAGCTCGCGCTTGGTGCGCAGGAACGCTTCGCCAAGGGTGGCGCGGCGCTTGTCGGTGATCTCGCTGACCAGCGCCTTTTGCAGCAGCGTGTTGCTGTAGGGGTGGCTGTCGCGGCTGCTGGCGATTACCGCCACCGGGGCGTTCTCGCCAAAGCAGACGCGCTCGCAAAGGCTGCCCTTGGGGTGGTCCATGTACCCGGTCTGGCAGGCGACGATCAGCATCACAGGCAGCTTGCCGTCCGGGATGTCGAACTTCTTGACGTCGTCGCCCAGCAGGATCGGGTACACCACGCGTTTGTTCTTCTCGACGCTGACGTACATGTTGTCGAGGCGGTCATAGCTGCCGTGGCCGAGGTAGACCAGCATCAGCGAGCCTTCGTTGGCTTCTTCGATCACCTTGTCGCTGAACTGGCGAGGCGTGTAGGCGTAGCTGCTGCGCACGTTGGCGTAGGTCATGCGCAGCGTGTAGGCCGGGTGTACCGACTGGTCGGCGAAATCCATGAACAGCTTTTCGAGCATCGCGTCAACGATCGCCCCGAAGCGCCCCTCGCCGGCGAAGAAGGTCAGGTTGCGCATCCACTCGCCTTCAGCGGCGGCTTCGTACTGCTTGACCTTGCTCAAGGCCTTGCGTACGGCGCCGTTGTCGCGGGCGGGGATGCGCCCGATGGCGATCTCCGGCAGGTTGTCGTCGTCGGGGATGATGTCTGCGTAGAAGTTGTCGGTCGGGACGCGGCTACGGCGTTTGGGGTCCGGGTTCGCGTCTTCCTGGCGCGTAAGAAACCAGGGGATCTCACTTTTCGGGTTGGAACTCGCCGCGCCTTCGTCGGGGCAGTCGCCGATCAGCAGCACCTGCAGGTTGTCAGCCACCTCTTCGATGCCGTCGGCTGTCTGCTGGATGAAGTTCTTGATCTCGACGACGCCGGGGTTCTCGACGTCCGTAATCTTGGCGATGTCCGCCAGCGTGACCACCTTGGGCCTGCGCCCGTGCGACTTGCGGTATTCGGCCCACTCGTCGGCGGATTCCTTCAACCCGTTGGCGCAGATGATCAGGTAGTCCGGCTTGGCGGCCTCGGCAGAGGTTTTCTTGTCATCTTGCGCTGTCGTCTGTGGGACGGGCAGGGCAAGGGCCAGACCCAGCGCAAGCAACGGGAGCAGTCGTCTCATGTCATCCTCCAGGCGTACAGGATAGTTACGTTGGAGCGGGCGAGACTCACGCAAGAAACTACTTGAACAGCAGGCTCACCGATTCATTGAAGTGGATGTTGCGGATCGCCTTGGCCAGCAGCTCCGCCACGCTCAGCACGCGCAACTGCTCGAATTCCTTGCCTTCGACCGGCACGGTGTCGGTGACCACGCACTCCTTGATTGGCGCCTTGCTCAGACGCTCCACGGCAGGCCCGCAGAACAGTGCGTGGGTGCAGGCCGTGTAGACTTCTTTGGCGCCGAACTTGAGACAGGCTTTGGCGGCGTCCACGATGCTGCCGCCGGTGGCGATCATGTCATCGATCAGCACACATACCTGGCCGTCCACCTTGCCGATCATGTCCAGCACTTCGGTCTCTTCGCCGCTTACGCGCCGCTTGTCCACGATGGCGAGGCCCGCATGCAGCCGCTTGGCGTACCCGCGCGCGACCTTGGAGCGGCCGACATCCGGCGCCACGATGGTCATGTTCTTGATTTCCAGCTTGTCGCGCAGGTTGCTGAAGTAGTCGTTGATGATGGGCGCGGCGTACAAGTGGTCTACCGGGATGTCGAAGAAGCCCTGGATCTGCGCGGCGTGCAGGTCCATGGTCAGCATGCGGTCGAAACCCGATGTGACGATGCAGTTGGCGACCAGCTTGGCGCTGATCGGCACGCGGCCTTCATCTTTGCGGTCTTTGCGGGCGTACCCGTAGTAGGGGACCACCGCGGTGATACGCTCGGCGCTTGCGCGCTTGGCTGCGTCGGCGAAAAGCAGCAGCTCAACCAGGTTGTCGTTGACGGGCGGGCAGGTGGATTGGACGAAGAAGCAATCGACGCCGCGGATGTCCTCGTCGATCTTCACGTCGATCTCGCCGTCCGGAAACTTCTCCATGCGCGCATGGCCCAGCGGCACCTCAAGAATGCTGCTGATCGCCTCAGCCAGTTTGCGGTTGCTGTTGCCGGCAAAGATTTTCAGACCCTTGGTCCGCATCATTTGGCCTCGCGCGTTGAAGGGCTTAGTTTGTCGTTGAATCCCGCCGTCAGTCAACTGGGTAGCAGGCGCCCTTTGCCTTTTGGCGGGCAGAATGGTGGTTCGGCTACGCTGGTGCGCGCTGGAGCAACTCGGACATCCGGACCAGCGCGGACTCAACCGACGTGAAGTGTTCGTTCGGTGGCCCGAAGGGCACGTCTTCCGGGTCGTTTGGCTCGTGAATATGCAGGCCGATGGATTTCGCTGATCGGCACTCGAGTTCCCACCAGATCTGAGACCCCGGCAGTTCTACGACGATCCACGCCCCTGCACCGTGGCCTTCGATGGAGACGACGACGTCGGGCGCGATCTGGAGCAGCTCGTCGATCAGCTTGATGTACGGCTCTCTCATGACGGAAGACCCTTCCCGTCCGCGCCTGCGCGGGACATCATCATTCTAGACGCATTTGCCCCTGTCCTCAAAGGCCGCGTCCAGATTTCGAAGCTGCCATTGGCGCCGATGTAGACATGGTGGCCGCGAGTTGTGGCGCGTGTGACCCCTGGACGGCCGGGCAGGGGATGAATCATGTCTGGTTGGGGCGGGAACATTCGGTCGAGCTCCATCCATCGGCTTGGATCATTGGGCTCACCGGAGAACTCATCTTCGACCTCTTCAAGAGTAGTTCTTATCAGCGCCAGCGCGTTGTCGCGTGAGGAAGAGGGTTGCGCCGCCTGAAGGCGCTCAAAGTAGATGGCAAGTCGGTCTTTGCGGGGCTTCTTCACGTTGGCGCGTGGTTACCCCTGTTTCTTGCGTAGCTCGCGGGCCGGGATTCCGACGACGATGGTGTCGTCTGGGACGTCCCTGTTGTGTGGGACTACTGCGTTAGCCCCCGTCTGGGCGTTCTTGCCTATCTTAACCGGTGCGACGAGCACCGTGCCGCACCCGATGAATGCGTTGTCGCCGATCGTGGTGGGGTGCTTTTCCTGCCCGTCGTAGTTCGCGACGATGCTGCCCGCGCCGATGTTCACGTTTTTGCCCAGCGTGACGTCGCCCATGTACGCGAGATGGCCGGACTTGCTGCCGTCGCCGTAGACCGCGTTCTTGGTTTCGACGTACGCGCCCACCTTGCAACCGTTGCCGATGCGTGTGCCCGCACGCAGGTGGGCGAACGGGCCGATTTCGCAGCGCTCGCCGATCTCGACACCTGCGCGGATCACGGTGCAGGGGTAGATTACCGTGTCGCGCCCGACGCGCGCGCCGGCTTCGATGTAGGTGGTGCGCGGATCGGTAATCGTCACGCCCACCTCGTTCATCAGGAAGTCGCAGATGCGTCGGCGCGCCCGGCGCTCAGCCACGGCCAGTTGCTTGCGGTTGTTGATGCCGAGCACTTCGCGGTGGTCGCCGCAGACGCTGGCTGCGACGGTCTTGCCGCTTTCGCACAGCAGTTGCACGACGTCGGTCAGGTAGTACTCGCCCTGGGCGTTGTCAGTCTTGAGTTTGTCGAGTTGCGCCAGCAGCGCCTTGGCGTCAAACAGGAACGTGCCCGTATTGATTTCGTTGCCGCCCTGGCCTTCCGCTAGGTCTTTCTGCTCGACTATGCGCGTTACGCGCCCGCTGGCGTCGCGCTGGATGCGCCCGTACCCCGTGGGGTCAGGCATGCGGGCGGTGAGCACCGTGGCGGCTGCGCGCGCTTCGGCGTGGGTATCAACCAGCCCTTGCAGTGTCGCGGCGCGCAGCAGTGGCACGTCGCCGCACAGCACCGCGACGTCGCCTTCGAACCCTTCAAGCGCCGTGCGCGCCTGCATCACGGCATGTCCGGTGCCCAGTTGCGGCTCCTGCGTTACGAAGCGGGTGCGCTCGCGTTTGGCGAACTTTGCCTGCACCTTGTCGCCGCCGTGGCCGGTGACGACCACGGTTTCTTCGGCGTTGAGCGCGGTGGTCTGGTCCAGCACCCATTGAAGGATGGGCACGCCTGCCAGCTTGTGCAGGACCTTGGGTGTGTCGGACTTCATCCGCGTGCTTTTGCCCG
>CAZNBU010000061.1:0-12439 GCA_964571035.1 uncultured Planctomycetaceae bacterium
CCCGCCAGCACCTTGCCGTCTTCGAGCAGTTGCACCCCCACTCCCGCGAGCGGCGCGCCGGTTGCGTCCTGAACGATCCCGCCGATGGTGGTGCTGGCTGGCACAACCAGCGGCGCTTTCAACTGCGTGTGCCCGGGCGCCAGCCGTGTCTTAAAGGGCTTGCTGGAGTTGCCGCGCCCATCGGATGCTGTCAGGGTCAGCGTGACGCCGCCGACCAGCTCGTTCACCCGGAACGCGCCTTCCTTATCTGCGGTGGCGGACACCAACTTGCCGTCGCCTTCGGCGGTAACCGTCGCGCCGGGAAGTGCATTGCCCCCGTCGTCATGGACCACGCCGCCAACGGAAGCCTTTTTCTCTTCCTGGCCCGCATCCTCGTCTCCCGCTTCCTTTGTCCCCGACGCTGCCGCGCCGCTGGACTTGCCGGTTGCCGAACTCGCGCTCCCGACCTGCCGGTTTGTCACTCGTTCCAGCGACTTGGCCTTGTCGCTCGGCCGGGCAATCGGGCGACCTTTGCTGTCAATGTAAACCTGCTGGCCATCCGGGCCGATGTGGTACCGGCGGCCGTGTTCGTCGGTGTAGATGCGGCGGCCGTCTCCGTCGACCTCGTAATAGCCGTGTTCATCTTCACCGGTCGCACCGGGGCGGTCTTCACCCGCAGAAGCCCGCTGGGCTTCGTTCGCGCCGAACATCTCCTCGACCATCTCGATCAGGACCGAGGGGCCGATGGTCACCGTAGCCGCCAGCAGCAGCAACAGGGCTGTCCCAGCCCCGAGCACAACCAGCAGCTTCCTTTGCGTCATGGCAGGAATTCCGTTGGATTCACCCGTATCGGAAAGCAGGTTAGTACAACCCCTGAGGATTGCCACAAATCCGGAGATCCCATGCGCTACGCCCTGCTGTGCCTGCTGCTGGTGCCGTTCATGGTCAACGCGCAGGACGAGCCCGAGTACCAACCGCCGCGCACAGCCGATTTCGGGATCATCGGCATCGCGATCAAGGAGGACCTGACCGTCACCCAGGGCGGCGCCCGCGACGCCGCGGGCAAGCAGGTGATCGAGCCGGGCGACCGGCTGCTCAAGTGGAACGGCGAAGAGTTGAAGGACCGCGACACCTTCTGCCGCAAGCTCTACGCCACCAAACCGGGTGAAACAGTAGAAATCGAGTTCGAACGCAAACCCAAGGGCGAACGTGAAGCCAAGCGGCAGACCGCCAAAGTAAAGTTGGGCGACCGCAAACAACTCTACGCCGACATCTACAAGCACCTCGACAAACGCAAGCGAACCTTCGACTGGCGGGAAGAAGCGAGTGTCACGGTCGGAGGCCCGCTGCGAGAAGGGATCAAGCCGATTTGGGACGAGCACAAGCTCGACCAACCGTGGGACAACCTGCTCGCGGCCAACGAGCGGGAGCTCGATCTCTGGATGAGCCGCGAAAGCACAACCTCATGCGAGTTGCTGCTTCGTGATCCACTCGCCTCGCATCAGTGGCTCGAAGCAGTGTCGGACCCCATGTACGTCGGCGACTGGGTTACACCGGTGAACGGCCTGCTGGACATGACACCGATCGAGTTCGAGCGTCCGCCAGAACCGAAGGACAATCCCGACGACAAATGGGAGCGGGTAAGTGCCGGGTGGGGACGGATTCTCGCGCCGCTTGACCTGTACGGTGAGACACGCAAGTCGGAAGAATTCGAGGCCCTTCACAAGCGCATCTCCGGGTTTGCTCTCAAGTGGCGGGACGAGCCGGGCTTCGAAGACAACATCGCAATCGTTCACGCAATGCGACAACTGCAGCCGGAGGTGGCTCGCGCGTTGGCTGCGTCGTCTTTCGTGCCTTGGGCAATGGCCTACATCAACTTCGACAAGCCGAAGGACGCCAAGGAGGCGTACCAGCTTCCGGCGGGCGTCGCACTCGCCGACTTTGTCGAAGGCGACGCTGTCTGCTTCCCTAGCCCGTACGGGCTGATCGCCGTCGGAGGCCCCGAAAGGAACGTGTGGAAAGGCGGCCCAAAGGCGCCGGCAGTGATCATCGACGTCGGCGGCGATGACGAGTACATCGACTGCGCAACTACGCGGTTTGGTCACGCAATCAGCATCATCGTGGACAAGGCCGGCAATGACACCTACCGCAGCACCGGTCAGTGGGGAATCGCCGCGGGCGTGCTGGGGATTGCGCTCCTGATCGACTGGGAAGGCGACGACACATACCGCGGGTCAGATTGGTCCATCGGTAGCGCGTTCGGCGGCATGGGCATGCTGTTCGATTCCGCAGGCAACGATCGCTACCTCGGAAAATCCAACTGCATCGGTTGCGCCGCATACGGCGTTGGTGGTGTGTACGACATGGCGGGCAGGGACAGCTACGACGCCCACTCCTATGGGATCGGCGTCGGCCATCCGGGCGGTGTGGGATTCGTCCTGGACATGACCGGCGACGACTCCTACCGCTGCGGCGGCGTGATTCCCAGCCCCTACGGCACAGAGGGCGAGTACCTGGGCATGGGCATCGGTTGCGGGTTCGGGTGGCGCGGGCTGGCTTCCGGCGGCATCGGCCTGGTGGTCGATGTTGCGGGCAACGACGTCTACGACGCGGGCGAGTTCGGCCTGGGTTGCGGGTACTACCTCGGCGTCGGCGCCGTGCGCGACATGGCGGGCGACGACATCTACCACTCGTCGCGCTACGGGCTCGCGGCGGCTGCGCATTGCGCGGTCGGCCTGTTCATGGATGACTCCGGGCGCGACACCTACGAGGGCAAGACAGCCGCCAGCATGGCGGGCGCGTGGGACATCGCGACCTGCTACTTCTACGACGGCGCGGGCGACGACACCTATCGCTGCGACGGACTGGGGTTGGGCGGCGCAAGCCAGAACGCCGTCGCCATCTTCTGGGACGCGGGCGGCAACGACGTCTACCGCGGCGGCAACCGCACGATAGCCGAAGCGGGCGGCACCGACTACGCAGGCGGCCGGCTTGCCAAGAACTTCGGCGTGTTCATCGACAGCGGTGGCAACGACACTTATCTTCGCGATGATCGAAACAACGGGCAGTCATTAGTTAGTGGCGAGTTCGAAGTGTTTGTGGATAAGCAATGAGCAACGCCGCACCCAAGTTGGTTGCTATCGGAATCATCCTCGTATGCATAGGAGGGGTGGCCACATGGTCGCTACTGTCGTCCCGGAACGGATCGGAAGCGGGCAGTGACGAGGATCAGAAGCAGATTCACACGACCTTTGATGCCTATATCGAAGCGCTCTTGGCCCGGAATGGGGAGGTTGCGGCGGACCTCGTCGACGACATGACCATAAAGTACTATGACGATTGCACACACAAGGCCAAGACCTTGGGCGGCGCCGATACACGGCGATTGCGTCCCGGTGTGAAGTTCACTGTGCTCAGGCTCAGACTAGAGTTCCGTGCAGATGCCCTCGCCCGAATGGACGGAAGGAAGACATTTGTTGAAGCGGTCAACCGGGGCTGGGTGAGCCAGAAATCCAGCAAGATCAAGTTTGAAAGAATCCAGTTTAGCGCTGACGATGAAGCGGCTGCGTGGATCAGAGCGAATACCGAAGGCCCGCCCGACATATTCTTCACCAAGATTGACGAGAAATGGAAAATTGGTTTGTCGCGTGTAATGGGTGCGGTTGACCAGACCATTGAAGACGGGGCAATCAAAGCTGGAAAGCCAGTTGATCGTCATATTGAGGCAATGCTCGGGGTCTTGTCAGGCTATGAGTTCGATAGCCGGGTATGGGATGGACCACTCGAATGATCTCCATACCCGCCAGCTTACCGACTTGATGCTTTAGCTCTGCGGATGACACCGCCGCTACGAAAGGCACTCTTCGAGGGCACCGTGCACAGCGCTGAGTGTGGGCTCAGCGCCATCGCGTGAGACCCGCTACTTCATGGTTTCCGATTGGGTTCTAGGGTGGGCACCCCTGCTCGTCCTGGTGCTATTGGAGCCTGCCACGGCTGACAAACCTGCAAAGAAGAAGCGCCGCTCGCTGGGCAAACGGATCTTTCGTTTTCCGCCGGTGCGGTTGCTGATTGAGTTCAACCTGTGGGTGGCTTCGCTGCTGATCTTTTCGTTCGGCATCGGGTGGGCGTATTGGTGGGCGCGGCGCGCCGCCTGGGTGATGTGGACCTTCATGCCGCGGCTGCGCAACACCGCGCTGCGCAACATCGACATGTGTCTGCCGGAGCTTAGCGAGGCTGAGCGCACGCGCATCGCCCGCAAGAGTTTCAACCACGTGCTGTACGTCTTCTTTGAGTTCGTGCTGATCCCGCGCCACCTGGGCGGCGACAAGTGGAAGAAGTACGTCACGCTCGACGACAGCATGGCGCCCTACTTCGACTTTGTCCGCGAAGGCAAAGCGCCGCTCACAGCCGCCGCGCACCACGGAAGCTGGGAGATGGGCGTGCACGTCAACGGCGCCAACGGCGTGAAGCAGGCTGCGCTGTACCGGCCCGGCGACCTGCCGATCATTGACCGCTGGATGCGGGCGCTGCGGGCGTTTTCCAACGTGCACTCCATCGAAAAGGAAGGCGGCCTGCGCGAGATGCTGCGCTGCGCGAAGGAGGGCATGCCGGTGCTGGGCCTCTTCGACCAGTACGGCGGCGACTTCGGGTTTGAGCACCCGTTCTTTGGCATCCACACGCGGTGGCAAGCCGACATCTTCAAGGTCTTCCTGCGGCGCGGGTTGAAGCTGGCGGTGTGCAAGACGGTGCGCGACGGCGACCGGTTCAAGTTTCGTTACTCGCTGGTGGCGATCCGGGATTTCCCGGCGGGCACCGACATCGGCGAGGTCGTGAGTTTCTACGCCGAGGCGATCGAGCAGATCATCCGTGATCACCCGGAGCAGTACTTCTGGCTACACCGCCGGTTCAAAGACCGGCGCAAGGGCGCGAACAACCGGTACCGAAACCTCGCGCAGCGGGCAAACGCGGAAGAGCGCGCCGCGCTTGTGGCGTAGCTGGCGTCAAAGGCCAAGGGTTAAAAGTCGAAGGTTGAAGGTCGAAAACAACTTCGACTTTTGACCTTCGACCTTAGACTCCGCGCCACGAAGATTGCGACCCTGCAGACCGACATTCCGACTCGAGGTGACGATGCGAACTTTGCCACTGCTTGCCCTGCTGCTTTGCGCCTGCGCCACTACGCCGAACGCGCCGGCCGAAGACCCCCGCGACGCCGAGTTGTTCGCGCGCCTGGAAGCCGAAGTGGACGCATTTGCGCAGCGCCACCAGTTGCCGGGGATGATGTGCGGCGTGGTGCGCGACGGCCGCCTGATCTGGGAGCGCGGGTACGCGCCCGGCGCGGATCAGCCGACGCGCGACACGGTCTTCCGCATTGGGTCAATCACCAAGGTGATGACGGCGCAGGCGATCCTGATGCTGCGGGATGGGGGGCGGCTGACGCTGGATGATCCTGTGTCAATGCACATCCCGGAATTGCGCGAGGCGCTCGACAACGACGGCTCGCCGGTGCGCATTCGCCACCTGGTACAGCACTCGTCGGGCATCCCGACGCTGGGCGACGGCACACTGGACTGGACGACCGACGCGAACATCACCCCGGAAAAGCTGATCGCCAGCGTGCGCAACTGCAAGCTGAACTTTGCGCCCGGCACGGACTTTCAATACTCGAACGTGGGCGTCGCGCTGGGTGGCATCATTGTCGCGCGGGCCGGCGGCCGCCCGTACCGCGACTTCATGAACGAGCGCTACTTTGCAACGCTCGGCATGCAGGACACCGGGTGGGATCGCCCCGCGGAAGGCGTCTGGCCCGGTCATGTGCGACGCGACGGCGCCTGGGTTCAACCGGAACGTTACTGGGTGCTCGGCGCGATTGAGCCCTCGGGCGGCGTGTACTCTACGCTCGCGGACATGGCGAAGTTCACCGCCTATCAACTCGCGCCCGCGAACAGCCCGCTGCGCGCGGAGTCGGTCCGCGAATCGCAGGCCATCGAAGCCGAGCGCGGCGTGGGGATCGGGTGGTTCGCCACCAAGGCCGGCGGGTTGGGGCGCGTGGTCTGGCACAACGGCGCGACGTTCGCCTACAGCGCGCTGGTAATGCTGGCGCCGGATGCCGGGCACGGCGTGATCGTGCTGGTTGCGACCGGCGACGGCAAGGTTGTCGGCGACACCGATCGCCTCGGCGTCAGCCTGCTGCGCCTGATGGCTGGGTTGGAGCCCGTGGCTCCGCCACTGGCGGGCGGCACTCCGGCGGCGCTGGTGGAGACCGTGGTCGCGCGCGCTAAAGCGGCGCTGGCCGACCCGCGCGGACATGAACTGGCCGAGACTTTCAGCGGCGAGTTCATCGAAGCCATCGGCGAGAAGGAGCTGCGCGATTTTCTGGCGGGCGTGCACAGGTTTGCAGGCGCATGGAAAGAGTTCGCCGTGGTCGAGGACCTTGCGCCGGGCCACTTCCGGCTGAAGGTCGAGGGCGAGAAGGCAAAGCTGTCGGTAGAAATTTCAGCAGACACCGAAGCGCCGCACCTGATCGACAGCATCGCCATCCAGCCGGCGGAGTGACCAGCTGCAACTACAGTCTCACACAAAGCCACCAAGCCCGCTTTCCTGGTCGGAGGCGGTGACCTGGAATGGATTTGAACTGGTACTTCATTCAAGCGGAGGTCGCTGACCTGCCGACACGGGCTCCGTGTCTTTGTGTGAAACCGCAGTTGTAGTTCTCTGCGAGCTCCGCGTTCTCTGCGCGAGAACGTAGTTGTTTCGGTGCACTTGTGGCTAGGGGAGCCGCGTTGTCCATCTGGCCGGATGGCGCGCGGCGTGGATAACGCCTACTACCGTGACGAGATCGCCTTCAACCAGATACCCGACGTGATACGGAAAGGTGTGCATCAACACGCGGCGCAGCCCGTCGTCTTCTGCTGGAAACAAGTGTGGATCCGTCAGGATCTCCGCGAGTCGCACTTCAAAGTCTTGCTGAAACCGCTCAGGCAGGTGCTCGTCGGCGCGTCGGTACCACTCTGATATCTCGACAAGATCGTCAACTGCCTCAGGCAGGACATCCGACCGGAAACCCACTACGCCCACCCGAGACGCTTCCGCGCCTCCTGCCACGATATGGGTTTGGTGGCGCCGCGGCGGTGCGCAGAGACGCGTTCCTTCAGTTCATCATTGGTCGGGCCCGGCAACGCCTCTTGCTCGCCTTCGTCTACAAGACTTCTGTAGATGTCGTCCATCAGCCGCACACGCTGGACAGGCGTGAGCTTCATGTAGAACTTCGGATCGACAGACTTGGGCATGGATGCCTCCACGGCACCATTAAAGCACGGCCCGCGGCTGCTACACATACCCAGCCGGGTGCATGAGGCCTGTGGATTCTTCGAGGCCGAGCATGAGATTCAGGTTCTGCACCGCCTGGCCCGCGCCGCCTTTCACGAGGTTATCGATCGCGCACATGCCGACCAGCATGTCGCCCTGCGCGCGGTAGGTCAGGTGCGCCATGTTGGTGTTCTGCACCACGCGCATCTCTGGCGTGCCTTCGACGATGTGCACGAACGTTTCGCCCTCGTAGGCGTTGCGCACGATCTCGTTCACCGTGGCGAGGCTCTTCTGATTGTTCAGCGGGATGAACGCCGTGGAGAAGATCCCGCGCACGAACGGGCCTGACTGCGGCACGAACAGCAAATCAAAATCGTTTTCCTTGTGCAGCCCCTCCAGAAACGGCACGACCTCAACAAGATGCTGATGCTCGAGCACCTTGTACGCGCGCACGTTCTGGCCGCGCTCGGGGTGATGGGTGGTCTGGATCGGCTTGTTGCCCGCGCCCGAGCTGCCAGTGATGCCGGCGACGCACACGTCCCCCACCAGCTCACCGTGTTTCGCAAACGGCGCCAGCAGCAGGTTGATGCTGGTGGCGAAGCACCCGGGATTGGAGACGTACTGCGCGCCGCGAATCTGTTCGCGGTTGAACTCGGTCGCGCCGTACACGAAACGCGGCTGATATTCGCGCGCGGTGTGGCGCGTCTTGTAGTACTGCTCCCACTTTTCCAGCGCGGGGCTGCGGAAGTCGCCCGACAGGTCCACGAGCTTCGTCTTGGGGAACTTTTCGACGGCGGTCTTGATCGTTTCCATCGCGCCGCCGTGCGGCAGGCACATGAAGGCGGCGTCCACCTCGCCCAGCAGCTCGTGCTCAAACTGGCGGAACTCGTCGCGCACGTAGCCGAGCAGGTTGGGGAACTCCTCCCAGACCTTGCGGCCGACGCGCGATTCGCTGGTGACCCACGCGATCTCAAGGTTCGGGTGGGTGCTGCAAATGCGCATGATCTCCGAGCCGATGTAGCCCGTCGCGCCTGCGATGCCGATTTTGAACTTGGCGGTCATGCCCGGAGGTTACGAGTTGCGCGCGCCGGGTGAATGGGCAGGCGGGCTGTTCGAGAATCGAGGTTCGAGATTCGAGGCTCGGGTTGGCAGTTCCCGAACCTCGAATCTCGAACCTCGATTCTCGCCCTAATTCTGGAAAATCGGCAGATACCCGCGCGGGATGCTCAGCACCAGGCACGCCATCGCTGTGGCGTAGGCGTTCTTGTCCTTGTCCCAACCGCCGATCTCGTCGGTCCAGGCGCCGTTGGGATGCTGCATCGCGAGAAAGTGCAGGCGGTTCAGATCGTTCCACTCGCGCCAGGCGCGCTCGTTCACGAACTGGTACTGGTACATCGCCTGCGCGGCATAGTAGTGCCCGTACCAGAACCCGTAGTTGCAACCGCGCCACCCCGGCGTCACGGCGCGGCCCTTGCGGTCTTCGCGCTCTTCCAGCAGGAACGCCACGCTGCGCGTCAGGTCAAGGCTGCCCCGCAGCATGCGGCCGTTGCCGGTGTCCACCTCGAAGGTATGGCTGTCGTACTCGCCCATGCTTTGCAGCGCCACAACGCCAGCCGCCGTCAGCGCAAACGTGCTGCGGTCATCCCAGTCAAGCTGGTAGCGAAAGCTGCCGCCCACGCCGCCGCGGCCCCACCCCGACGACTGCACGTAGCTCTTGCGCACGTAGTCCTTGGCGTTCTCGATCGCCCCCTTGGGCACCAGCACGCCAACGTTGCTCGCCGCCCGCAGCGCCTGCAACTGGCACACGCAGATCGACATGTCGCTGTCAATCTGGTGCGGAACGTAGCGCCACGCGCCCTGCTCATTCTGGCTGTCCACGATAAACTTCACGGCGTTGCGCAGGTTGCTGAGCACCACCGGGTCCTTGGTCTGCCCGTACACCTCTGCCAGGAACATCGTACAGAACGCGTGAGAGTACATGCGCGTGCCGTAGGCGCTGATCCAACCGGTGTCGCGGTCCAGGTTCGCCAGGATGAACGCCAGCCCCGCGCCAACGTTGCGGCTGTACTCGCCCCGGTCGGGCGTGTACCCCGCCGCCATGAACGCCATGCAGGTGATTGCGGTGACGCCCAGGTGGGGCTTGCCAAGCCCGTCCACGTTGCGCTGGTAGGCGTGACCCAGCTTGTTGCCGACGTCGTTGGACCAGCTTCCGTCGTGGTTCTGGATGCGGGCGAGGAACTTCAGCCCGTCTTCCACAGCCTTCTTGACCTTCAGGTCCGCGGCGGTCGGCGACGGGTCGCCCAGCTCGTCAGCCGTGTCGTACCCGCGCGGCTTGCCGAACTCCGGCGAGTCCTGCGCGACTGTATTCACGTTGAATGCAAGCACGGCCGCGATCAGGACGCTGAGAGCTACCAGGTTGCGCATCAATGTCTCCTCGGGCCGCCCCGTGGTTCCATACAGTATACGTTCCAGAGGCCCGTTTGGTTACCGGAACCCGTGTGAATCGACATCGGGACGCCCCGCCGCAGCGTGCTATCATCCCGCGCATGGACCTGCTGGCAGACCTCAACCCCCAACAGCGCGAAGCCGTCACCACCATCGAAGGGCCGCTGCTGGTTGTGGCTGGGCCGGGCTCCGGCAAGACGCGGGTGATCACCACGCGCATCGCGTTTATGCTCGCGCAGGGGATCGCCCCGTGGCGCATCCTGGCGATGACCTTCACCAACAAAGCCGCCGCAGAGATGCGCCACCGTGTGGAGCAGTTCCACCCCACCAGCGAGCTGCAGATCAGCACGTTTCACAGCTTCGGCGCGTGGCTGATGCGGCGCGAGGCGCAGACGCTGGGGTACTCGCGCGACTTCAGCATCTACGACACCGATGATCGCGACAGCCTGATCCGCCGCATCATGAAAGAGCTGAAGATCGACAGCGCCGTCGTGACGGCCAGCACTGCCGGCTACACCATCAGCGACGCCAAGAACCGCGCCATCACGCCCGCGGCTTACCACGGCGGCGCCTACGACCCGCAAAGCAAAGCCGTGGCGGAAGTCTTTTCGCGCTACGAAGAGGCGCTGCTCGAATCCAACGCCATGGATTTTGACGACCTGCTGATCAAGCCGCTCGACCTCTTCCTCAAGCACCCGGACGCGCTGGGCAAGTACCGCGACCGCTTCAGTCACCTGTTAATCGACGAGTATCAGGACACCAATACCATCCAGTACCGCCTGGCCAAGCTGCTTGCGGACCAGCACGAAAACCTGTGCGTCACCGGCGACCCGGACCAGAGCATCTACAGCTGGCGCGGCGCCGACATCCGCAACATCCTGAACTTCGAGCGCGACTTCCCCAAGGCGCGCGTCGTCATGCTCGGCCAGAACTACCGCAGCACGCAAACCATCGTAAGCGCAGCCGACGCGCTGGTGCGCCACAACGTTTCTCGCAAAGACAAGCGCCTGAGCACCGACAACGAAGCCGGCGCGCCGATTGCCCTGCTGAAATGCCAGACCGAAACGCACGAAGCACGCGCCATCGCAGCCGCCGTCGAGAAACTGCGTAACGAAAGCGAGCTGCGCTACGGCGAGTTCGCCATCTTCTACCGCACCAACGCGCAGTCGCGCGCGCTTGAACAGGGCCTGCGCGAGCGCACCATCCCCTACCAGCTTGTGGGCGCGGTCAGCTTCTACCAGCGGCAGGAGATCAAGGACGTGCTGGCGTACCTGCGGCTGATCGTGAACCCGCGCGATCCCATCGCGTTCGCGCGCGCGCTGACACGCCCGTCACGCGGTGTCGGCGACGGGACCATCAGCAAATTGATCGAAGCCGCGCAGAAGAACGATGTCGCAATGCTGGATGTCGCCAAGGGCCCCAAGGCCTACGGCGTGCAGCGCGCCCCCAAGAAGGCGTTGCAGGCGCTGGGCGAGTTCAGCGCGATGTACGAGCGCATTCGCGCTGGCGAGCTGTATCCCATCGAGAATGTGATCAAGACCGTGCTCGACGACAGCGGGTACAAGCGCATGCTCGAAACCGACATCGACCCGCGCGCCGCCGACCGGCTTGAAAACGTCAACGAACTGTTGTCGGACGCGCGCACCAAAGAGGAAGAGAACCCTGAGCTGGATCTTTCAAGCTGGCTGGAACAGATCGCGCTGGTGAGCGACACCGACAACCTCGATTTGCGCGACGACGCGGTAAAGCTGATGACGCTGCACAGCGCCAAGGGGCTGGAGTTCCCGGCGGTGTTTCTCACGGGCATGGAAGACGGGGTGCTGCCGCACGCACGCAGCATCCAGGGCGACGGAGATATAGAGGAAGAGCGGCGGCTGTGCTACGTCGGCATCACGCGAGCGCGGCGGCACCTGACGCTGAGCTACGCGCGGCACCGCGAAGCCTTCGGGCGCTCGCAGCGCAACGCGCCAAGCCGCTTTCTCGTCGAGATTCCGAGCGAGCTGACGGTCATCGACGACCAGACCTCGTTCGCCGGAACAGGCGTCGAGGACTTTGCAGCCTGGTTCACCGGCAAGGGCGTGAAACCGGTAACGCGAGAGGACGACGACGACAACCCGTTCGACTTCAGCGACGTGCCGGAGGTGGAAGAAGGCCCCGCGGATCATTTAGGCGGAGCCACCAAGCCGCCACCGGTAGCCGACCCCACCGACCCCGCCAACCTGCGAAGCGGCGACCGCGTACGTCACGGAGTGTTCGGCGTGGGCAAGGTGCTGGAGGTAGGCGGCAGCGGCCGAGTAAAAGTTTTCTTCCAGGGGTGGGGCGAAAAGAGCCTCGCGTTAGAGTTCGCCCGCCTACAAAAGCTGTGATCGCAGAAAGCAGGAGCCCGGCATGTCCGCCGTAGCTTCAGCGAAGGCGGAAGCGCAAGCGAAGGGCCGAGCCGGTTTAATCGGCGAATGTGTTGCGTCGAACTCCCGAACGTACACACTTGAAAGTGCACTCGGCTGGGGCCCTTCGCTAGCGCTTCGGGCTCCTGCTCTACGAAAATCCGAAAAAAGTTGATCGCCGCAAGTCGGCTTGCCACAAGCACTTGCTGCCGACTGCCCGCGCCCGGCTGCCTGCCGAACGCCCCGACGTGTGTCCGCCGGTTCCTGGGGGTGTAGGGGCGACGTTTACGTCGCCCTCGAAGGAACGCTTGCGCCGAGGGCGACGT
>CAZNBU010000062.1:0-4057 GCA_964571035.1 uncultured Planctomycetaceae bacterium
TGCCAGCGTGGCGACGTACAGCACTGCCAGAAACATCAGCAGCGAACCGACCAGGGTGTAGATAAAGAACTTGATGGCTGCATCGCGGCGGCCCTGCGGGTCGCTGCCCCAGACGCCGATCAGCAGGTACATCGGGATCAGCATCAGCTCAAAGAACACGTAGAACAGAAACAGGTCCATCGCGCAGAACGAGCCGATCACGCCGGTTTCAAGCACCAGCATGGCGATGAAGAACTCCTTGACCCGTTTGTGCACGTTGGTCGAGCACGACAGCATGATGATCGGGCCGAGAAACGTCGTCAGCAGCACCAGGAACAGGCTGATGCCGTCCACGCCCATGGCGTACTGGATGCCAAAGGTGGTAATCCACTCAATGGCTTCGGTGTGCTGGAAGTTGGCGTTGGTCTTGAACTCAAACAGGATAGGCAGGCTGGCGACAAAGGTGATCAGCGCGAAGAAGATCGAGGTCGCCTTGATCTCGCGGTGGCGCTTGCCGTTGATGAACATGACGAACAGCGCGCCCAGCAGTGGCAGGAAGGTGATCACGCTGAGGTGATGTTTCAGGTTCTGCGGATCAAACGCCGCTGCAACTAAGTCAATCACGTCCACGCCCCAAACGGTCGTCGCCGGATACTAGAGGGGGACGTTCCCGGCGCAAGCCTGTGGGTGAAGGCACCGAAGAGTGACATGCGCTTGCCGAGGACTACCCCGCAACCCCGAGCGCACGGAACGCTTCCAGCGTAGGTTTGATGACCGGGGCGTCCGGCAGCACGCCCGGCTCGTGCAGGGCGTCCATGGTTTTGAGGCCCTGGCCTGTGATGCACAGCACCGTGGTTTCTTCCGGGTTGATCCGGCCGGCTTGGGCGAGCTTCTTGAACGTCGCGATGGTGACCCCGCCCGCGGTCTCGGTAAACAGGCCCTCGGTTTCAGCCAGCAGCTTCATGCCTTCCACGATCTCGGCGTCGGTTACATCGTCGCCGCCGCCCCCGGAATCGAGGCACAGCCGCGCCGCAAAGTACCCGTCGGCTGGGTTGCCGATGGCTATGCTGCGCGCGATGGTGTTGGGCTGCTTGACCGGCTTGATCAGGTCAGACTTGCGCTTGATGGCGTCGGTGATCGGATTGCAACCGGCGGCCTGCGCCCCCCAGAATTTGGTGGCGACTTCGTTTTCGATCAGCCCCAGCTTTTCAAACTCGTGGAACGACTTGCTGAGCTTGTTGATCAACGACCCGCCCGCCATGCAGACCACCACGTTGTCCGGGGCGCGCCAACCGAGCTGCTCAGCGACCTCGAACCCCATGCTCTTGCTGCCTTCGGCGTAGTAGGCGCGCAGGTTGACGTTGACGATGCCGATCTTCGCGTCGCTCGCGATCTCGGCGCACAGGCGGTTCACGTCGTCGTAGTGCCCGTCCACCTTGATCAGCGTGGCGCCGTAGATCTGCGTGGCTGCGATCTTGGCTTGCTCCAGCGTCTTCGGGATCAGCACGACCGCCTTCAACCCCGCTTGTGCCGCCTGCGCGGCCACCGAGTTCGCGAGGTTGCCGGTGCTGGCGCATCCGACCGTGTCGAACCCGAAGCGCTTCGCGCGGGCGATGCTGACCGCCACCACGCGATCCTTGAAGCTTAGCGTCGGCGCGCACACGCCGTCGAACTTGACGTACAGATGCGGGAACCCAAGCCGCTTGCCGAGGTTCCGCGCGTGGTACAGCGGTGTGCCGCCGGTGTTGAACCCGCTGATAGGCTCCTGCTCGGGCAGCAACTCGCGGTAGCGCCACATGTTGAAGGCGCGGCGTGTGATGGTTTCGCGCGTCAGGTCGCGGCGCGCATGGTCGTAGTCGTACACGACCTCAAGCGGCGCAAAGTCGAACTCACAGACGTTGATCGGGTGGTCTGCATACTCTTTGCCGCACTCCCTGCAGCGCAGACCAACCGCCGTGGCGGTGCTCATGGAATCGCTCCAAATTGGCCGTTGTGGAGCGTAGCGTTGTGTGGTTGCGCGGCTAGGGCGTGGCGATTTTGGATTTTAGATTTTGGATTGGCCAAAGGGTCAAGGCGCCGGAATGGCTTCAATCCAAAATCCAAAATCGAATCAGCTTTGGAGGCGCTTCAGCGCTTCGCCGGCCCAATAGCGGACGTCCTCGTCTTCGTCCTGCAAGGCCTTCGACAGCGCGGGCTCAGCGGCTCGTGCCTTTTCGCCGAGTTTCTCCAGCGCGCGCGCGGCGTTGAAGCGTACGCGCTCGTCCTCGTCCTTGAGGCAGTCGGCCAGCTCGTCCACAGCGCTGGCTGCCGATTCGCCCATGTGCGTCAGCGCGTTCAACGAACGCATGCGCACGTGGGTGTTGCCGCCGGCCAACGCGCGGCGTAGCGGGTCTACCGCGGCGGTGCCGATCGCGCCGAGCGCGTCGCTGGCGGCGCGGGAAACCTCGCCGCTCTGGTCCTTCATGGCTTCGATCAGCTTGGGCACGGCGCCGGCGGCCGCTTGCCCGATTTCGCGCAGCGAGTCGGCGGCCTGGGTGTGTACCGATTCGTCGTCCAGCAACTCGGTCAGCGCGGGCACAGCCTCCTTGGCGTCCGGGCCGATCTGGCCCAGCGCGATGACCGCGCGTCGGCGCACGCGGGCGTCCTGGTCGCTCAGCACGCCGATCAGCGCGTTGACCGCGCCCTTGCCGATACGCCCGAGAGCCTTGGCGGCGGCGGCGCGCACGTTGGGGTCGCCGTCCTTGAGCGCCTGCGTCATCACCGGCACCGCGACTTCGGCAGCCGGGCCGACGTTGCCCAGCGCCTCGGCGGCGATGGTGCGCACGCTGGAGATGTCGCTGTTGAGCACCTGCATCAGCGCGGGCACGGCGCCGCTTGCGGCAGGGCCGATGCGGCCGAGCGCGTGGGCGGCGTCAAAGCGCACGTTGGGGTCGGAGTCGGTCAGCGCTTTGCACAGCGGGCCGACGGCTTCAGCGCCCATGTCGCCCAGTGCTTCGGCAGCGGCGCGACGCACGTCGACCTTCTCGTCTTTCAGGGCGATCATCAGTTCAGGAATCGCGTCCTTGGCGGCACGGCCGATCTTGCGCAGCGCCTCAGCGGCGTAGCAGCGAATCTCGCCCGCGGCGTCGCGCAGCGAGTGCGCCAGTGCCGGCACGGCATCGACGGCGCGGTGGCCGATCATGCGGATGGCTTCGAGGCTGCGGCGCCGGACATCGACGCTGTTCTCCTTCAGGGCGTCGATCAGTTCCGGCACGGCGGCGGTGCCGATGCGGCCCAAGGCGAACGCCGCGTCAAAGACCACGTGCTTGTTTTCGTCGCGCAGGGCTTTGGCCAATGGCCGGACGGCGTACTGCGCCTGCGGCCCCAGGTTGCCCAGCGCCTCGGCGGCGCTGCGGCGCACGTGGGGGTCCTTGTCGGAAAGGCGTTCGATCAGGCGTTCGACTTCCGGCGTGGTCATGGCATAGCCCTCGGTTCGTTGAGGAGAGGATAGCACATGGGTGCGACGGATGCCTCCGTGCGCAGAGGTTGGAGTCTAGAGGTCAGAGGTTAGGGGCCAGAGGTCAGAAGTCGCATTTCGGAGTCTTTCACTGACCTCTAGCCTCTGACCCCTCAATCCTCTCACCTCTCATTTCACCACCCACGCCTTCCACTCGGCTTCAAATGCGGCCAGCGGCTTGCCAAACCTCGCTTTCCAGTCGCGGCCCGTCGTGTCGTTGCGGTAGTAGTCCACGAGCAGGTTCAGGTACGGGGCGCGGTAGTCCGCTTTGCGCTCGAACAGGCAGAACCACCCGATACTGCCTGCCAGCGCGTACTTCTCGGCGTTGCTGATCGGCGCCGCCGTGGCGAACGCGCTGAAACCCTGCGTAAGTACCGGCTCCAGCTCCGGCGGGGCCTTGTCCTTGCCCTTCCAGTGCTTGTCGATCGTGTACGTGCGTTGGTCTTCCAACCCGCTTAGCTTGTGCCCCTTGGCGTCGAACTGCAGATCCTCAAAGACGATCGCGATGCTTTCCACGATCCAGGCGTGCTCGGTGGTGGCCATCATCGCCCAGAAGTCGCGCGGCGCGCGGCGGCCGCGCAG
>CAZNBU010000062.1:4067-12431 GCA_964571035.1 uncultured Planctomycetaceae bacterium
CAGGCCGATCTCCACCAGCCGGTGGGCGCACTCGTGAAACATGGTGCGCGCGAGGTTGTCCCAGCTTTTGTTCTTACGCCCCACGAAGTCGCAGCGCTCCGCGTTGATGAACACAGCGTTCAGCGCGCCGACGTGCAGGCCGCCGTTTTCCCTGGTCATCGGGTGGCCGGCGTCGGTGGTGAACGCGACGAAGGTCTCGGCGTCCTTGCAGCAGTAGACGACGTTGGGGTCAGTGCGGCGCGGGATCACGTCGCCGATCAGCTCGAAGAACACTCCTTCAAAGCGGTCCAGGTACTCGGCGTACTTGACCGCCCGCGCCCACGGCAGGTCGGTCACCAGTGTGAAGTGTTCGCCGGCGATCACCCAGGGCTGAACCCAGGTTGCTTCGCGGTCCTGTTTGCTCGGGGCGCCTTTCAGCCCCACGACACACGGCGCGAGGCGCTCGTGCTCGTCGGGCTTGAGCCACCCGATGCATTCCAACCGCTTGTAACCAAGCTTCTCGCGGGCGGCAGTGTAGTCCGGGTCGATGCCGAGTACCGCGTTCGGTTGCCATCCAGCTTCTGTCGCACCTAGCGCGCGGCGGCGCATGACGGCTTCGCGCCGGTCGAGGTATCCGCCCCAGGCTTCGGCGGTGTAGGTGTCCGGTTGATCCTTGCAGGCTGCGATAATCTCTGCCGCGCGCGCTTCGCCGGTTGCCGATGCGGACAGCTTTGCAGCCTCGGAGTAGAGCTTGTTCTCCAAGCAGTACTCAGCCAGCGCGATAGTGGATTGATGAAACCCCGGCGAATCCGGCGACGGCGGCAGCGCGTCTTCAGCAAACAGCGCCGGCGCGAAAAGCAGCAGCAGCGACAGGACACGAATCATCAGGTTCAACCCGAGGGGAGGGCGCGGGGTGTCAGAGCAATTCTAGCACCGGCTAGAACACAATGTCTTGATCGACGCTGAACTCGACGCCGTTGCCGTCAGGGTCGTGCACGATCACGTAGTACCCGACCGGCGGGCCGCTGTCGTGGGGCCCGTCGGCCAGGATGCCGAGGTCTTTCGCCGCTTCGGCGATGCGGTCCACCTGCTCACGCGTTTCCACCACAAACCCCAGGTGATCCATGCGCTGGGCAGGGCCTTCGCCCGCGCCGCCCAGCAGCACGAGCACGAAGTCGACACCGAGCGGGCGGGCGCTGACCCAGATGACCGGCTGTGTGTCGCCATCGCGCCGGTGCACCACGTTCATGCCGCACACTGACTCGTAGAATTTCGCTGTCGCTGCCGTATCGCGGCACTTCAGCGCGAGGTGCGTCAACCCGGGTTTGCCCGCAATGCCGTTGAGCGGCGTGTAGTCCATACACCCAGTGTAGGATGCGAACCCGCCCCGCCCAAGGATCAGCGGTCGGCGAGCATTACGCCAAGGCGACCCGGTTTGATCTTCGACCTCAGTTCCTCTTCGCCCCGCTTCCAGACAATCTCGATCTCTTCCGCGTCCTGCTCCACACCGGCGATGGCTTCCTGCAGGTCGTCGAGATCCTTGATCGCCTGGCCGTTGTAGCTCGTGATCACGTCGCCCTCTTTGATTCCGGCTGTGGCGGCTTGCGAGTCGGCGACGACGCTCGTCACCACCAGCTTGCCCTCCAGCGGCGGCAGCTCTTTGCCGCGGCACCACTTGGCAACGAATTCGCACGCTGCCCGCGAGGTCTTGGAGGTAAAGCGGTGCGAGCCCTTGGGCACGATCAGCACGTCATGCGCCACCTCGTGCTTTTTCAGGTACTCCGAGAGATCGCGGGACAGCGATGCCTTGACGACTGTGTCGCCCTCGCAGTGCGCGAGGGAGGGGTAGACTTTGTGCTTCTTCAGCGTAAGGGCCGCAACGTCGTCCTTGATTGTCTCCTCAAAGTACCCGGCGTAGGCAAAGTAGGCTTGCACAAGCTCGGGCCGGTGCAGCGCGAACAGGTGGGCAAACGCCGCGCCCTGGCTGTGCCCGACCACGGTCGCGCGCTTGCCGTCGGTGCGGTAGCGCTTGCGCAGGTCGGTCAGACAGTCCGCGATCCAGTCTGTGTAAAGCCGCTCAACTTGAAGCTGGGAGACGGCGTCGGATGGAAACGTGTCGCTGCCGAACTCCCCCCAGGCAGCCGGGTTGTCGGGCCAAGCGGTGTAGCCGGGATTGCCGCTGTCCTTGACGACGCCGAAGTGCGTGTGCGGTGCGCGCGGGGCCAGGTAGATCACGCCATCGCGCCCGAAGGTGTTGGACAGCGCGCCGTGGCCGGTTTCAGTAGACCCGCTGCCGTGCAGGATGATGCACACCGGCCAGGTCTTTTCCTTGTTGGCTTCAGCGTTGTAGTCCGGCGGGAGATAGACGGCATAGAACCCGACCTTCTTCTGGATCAGCCCGTGGTGGATCGGGTCGACCGGCGCCGGCTCGGCAGGGTCTTCCGCCAGTGATTTCGAATTGAGTGCAATGACGGCAAAGGCCGGCAGCAGCAGGATCAGGATGATGCGCGACATGATTGGGCTCCGTGGAGTGGTTGAGAGGACACGGATTGCTTTGCCGCAATCTAGCACTCGTCGAGGCTGCGCAAACGAAAAACGGGGCCGGCGAGCCGGCCCCGAGCACGAACAGACGCTAGTCTCGGCCAAAGACGCTGCGGATACCGCCGATCAGCAGCACGATGCCGCCAAGGATGGCGCCGTACCATAGCGTGAAACCGCCATCATCGGACATGTCGTAGCTCGTGATCGTGGCGATGCCGCCACCCAGAAACAACAATAACCCCAGCCCAATCGCGACGTACGCGCTGCCGCTTGAAGAACCGACCTTGATGGGCGCTCGCTGTTGCGTGTGAGGATACATGCCGCTGCCGGGTTGGCCGGGCGCGGGAGCCGGTTCACCAGGCGGCGGCAGGATGCCGGTCTGCTGGCTGGGCGGGCGGCCGTCGCGGATCGCCTTTTCTACCAGCATCGCAATCTCGGAATGCGGCACGCCGAGTTGCAGGCCCTTGTCTTTCAGGGCGGCGCGATCGGCGCCCGTGGATGCCAGCGTTGTCAGCTCATCCAGCGCAGCCTGCCGCTTCTCCGGTTGCATGATCGAGACGGTGCGCGTGGTCGTGCGAGTGCCGGTCCGGGCGTTAACCGGTCGCGTAGGCCGATGCTGCGCGCCATGCGCGGTTTGCGGGCCTTGCTGTTGCATCGAGGTCCTCAGGATCCCGTGTGGAGTGAGCGACTATACCTCGTTGTAACCATTTCCTGAAATTGTTTATGGCGTGCGCTTTGTGCAGTTAATCAAACATCGGGGGCCGGTTTCCCGGCCCCCGATGGCGGCGCGTGGCGTGACTACAGGCTCTTCTTATTGAGGTAGAAGTCGATCTGCTCGTACTCTTTGTGGCTCTTGCGTTCCTCAACGTCCTTGACCGTCTTGGGCGGCGGCACGATCACCTTGTCGCCCGGCTTCCAGTTTACCGGCGCAGCCACACTGTTCTTGTCGGTCATCTGCAAGGCCTGAACAAGGCGCACAACCTCATCGATGTTGCGTCCGACGTTTAGCGGGTAGTAGATGATCGCGCGAACCGTCTGCTTGGGGTCGATCACGAATACCGCGCGCACTGTGGCGGTCTGGGATTCGTTGGGGTGCAGCAGCCCGTATTTCTGTGCGACCTTGGTGTCGAGGTCGGCGATGATCGGGTAGGTGATGTCGGCATCCATGATCTTCTTGAGGTTCTCGCGCCAGGCGAGGTGGGAGTGGATGCTGTCGATCGAAAGGCCGATCAGCTTGGCGTTAAGCTGCTCGAACTCTTTGTTGCGGCGCGCGAACTCGGTCAGCTCGGTGCTGCACACCGGCGTGAAGTCAGCCGGGTGGCTGAACAGCACGACCCACTTGTCGCCCTTCCAGTCGCTGAACTTGAGCTGGCCCTCGGTGGTGACCGCTTCGAAATCCGGCGCCTTGTCGCCGATGCGGGGGATGCCGGTATAGGCTTGTTCGGTCATGGGAGTCTCCTGTTTTGGTTGATGGTCGATGGTTGATAGTTGATGGCTGACTTGCGCGATCGCCATCGACCATGAACCATCGACGTCTGGGACAAAAACGCCCGGGCGCGATGGCCCGGGCGTGGTGGTTGTCAATCGTTCTAGTTGGCCGCAGGCACGATGTTTACCTTCTTGCGGGTCTTGCCCGAGAAGCTCATCACACCGTCCACGAGCGCAAACAGCGTGTAGTCGCGGCCCATTCCGACGTTCTTGCCGGGGTGGATGCGCGTGCCGACCTGGCGAACCAGGATGTTGCCGGCGCGCACGAATTCGCCGCCCGCGCGCTTGAGGCCCCGGTACTTCGGATTGCTGTCGCGGCCGTTCTTGGTTGAGCCGCCACCCTTCTTGTGTGCCATGACAAACTCCAGGTTTTAGATTCTGGGTGTTGGGTTTTGGTTCGGCCATCAGAGATTGACCCAAACCCTAAAACCCAAAACCGCCCTGCTACGCCTTGATTCCGGTTACCTTGACCAGTGTGTGGCGCTGACGATGGCCGCGCTTGCGCTTGCTGTTGGCTTTGCGGCGGCGGTAGGTGAAGGCGATCAGCTTCTTGTCCTTCACTTCACCGATCACTTCGGCTTCAACCGCCGCGCCAGTAATGTGCGGTGCGCCCACGGTGACCTTGTCGCCGTCGGCGACCAGCAGCACGTTTTCAAGTTTCAGCTTGCTGCCGGGTTCCTGCCCAAGCCGGTCAAGCTTGAACTCGGTGCCCTTTTCCACGCGGTACTGGCGCCCGCCGTCGGCAATGATTGCGTACATGTCAGCCTTCCTTGCGGTGGATGCCGGTGGGTCAAAAGCAGACCGCTCAAACCGGGCATCCGAACCGGGGGAGAAACAGTAGCGCCGGTTTGCCCAAGGTCAAGCGGAGGGCAGGTCAAAACGTAGATCAGGGTGGAATCACCCGACAATGTTCGAATATTGAGTACCGAGGGGAGGGGCTATGCGCAACCGAATGCTGGGAGTCCTTGCGACTGCTACTGTGGCTTGTGTCATCGCAACATGGGGGTGCACCCAGCCCAAAAAGGACAACGGGCCTTCAGGCAATGCGGCCCCCTGCGGCGGCGGCAACCCTTGCGCCGCAGACCCGTGTGGCGGCAAACCTTGTGCCGGCAACCCGTGCGGCGGAGAAACCGGCGGCAAGTCGCTGGAAGAGATGTACCCCAACTGGGCTGAAGCCCAGAAGCTGACGGGGTCGGTGGACCGCGGCATGAAGCTGATCACCTCCCGCATGTACGACTCGTTCATGACCTGCACATCGTGCCACAGCTTTGACGACCGCGACACCTGGACCAAGGACGCCGACGCGCAGGCTCGCGCCGGGTACAGCGTGTGGGGCGCGAAAACCCGTACAAACATCAAGGGCATGGACAGCAGCGCTGCTGCGCTGGGCGGAAACGCCTGCGTCACCACCTGGATGGGCGGGCCGAAGGAAGGCTTGAGCGCGCAGGACCTCGCGGACCTGAAGGCGGTGCTGGACATCGGCGGCGGTGCGGACCACGCGACCTCAAAGAACCTCGACTACAAGGGCCGCAAGTACACGGTTCCGGCCAAGCTGACCGGCGGCGACGCCAAGCGCGGCGCGCAGTTGGCGATGACCTACTGCAACACCTGCCACGCGGTGGAAGGCAAGGGCGCGCTGACGGGCGATGTAGACAAGGGGCTGAAGGGCGGTGTTGTACCGTCGCAGTACCTGGTAAAGGTCGCCGAGCGCATTCGCGACACCAAGGTGCCGCGCTTACACGACGACGGCGACTACATGCCGGGCTTCCCCGACGAGCGGCTGCCGGAGAAGGACCTGCTGGACCTGCTGGCGTACTTCGAAAAGAAGTAGCCGGCTACTCCAGTGGTATCCGAAAGTAGCGCGTGCCGTCGAGGTAGGTCTTCTTGTCCGAGAACGTAAGCTTGTAGCGGCGCTCGGTCTTCTCTCCGGCGAGCACCAGCACAATTGTGGTGCCGGCCAGTTCAACCTTCCATCTGCCTTGGTCGGTGTCGGCCTTGTTGCCGTACCCGCCGCCGTGGCCGCCGGCTTCACCGGCATCGACCGAGAAGCTGCTCTGGTAAGAGTAGTAGAACGTCCCGTCGGCGCGCAGCGTGATTTCAATGGTGCGGCTGCTGCCCGAGTAGCTGCCACCGATCCCCGTCGAGCTGCTGGACTTCAGGTACGTCAGTTTGTGCCCCGACAGCAGTTGCTTCCACGCCTGCTCGTCTCTGGATTCGCGCGGGGCGACGATGGTCGTGCTTTTGATGAGCGCGTCGAGCTTGCCTTCGATGTAGGCGCGGTCGCTCTTGGCGGCTGCGAGGAAGAAAGCCACGCCGTTGCCGTGCTCGCCCAGGCGCGCGACGGCAACGCCGACGTACGTGCCGTTGCCGTAAGACGCGCGCAGCACCCCGTCTTTCTCTTCAATGCCTCCGTCCAGTTGCAGCACGACACCCTCGCCGAGGTCCTTGGCTTCCCGCAGGGCTTCCCTGACTTCAGCATCGGTGACTTCGCGCTTCATGTAGATCGCGCCGAGCGTCTGCTTTTCAGTCGATTCCATATCGAAGGCGTCAGCGCCTTGTGATATTCGCGCGCCGATGCCGTCGGGCAACGTGAACGAAACGCCGTAGACGCTCGCCTTGATCGTCTCCTTGTCCTTGTAGATTTTGTCGACCTGGACCTCTTCGCCCGGCAGCACTTCGAGTTTCTCGGGTTCTGTCGGCTGCTGCACCTGTCCGGACTCGTCTTTCACGCCCGGGGGTTTATCCATGGGGGGAGGCTCGTCAGCCTTGGGCTCGGTTTGCGTTGAAGCGTTCGCGTTTGTCGAAGTCGCTGAGGACGACTGACTGCTCGAAGAGCCGGAAATCGTCTCTCCGCCGTTGTCGCCACCGCACGACGAGATTGCCAAGACCAACAGAGCGCCGATCAGGTATCGCATCTCACCCCCGATCTGATTGTGCAGTTTGCCGTTGCGGATGGCGACCACTTACCCGGAATCAACGGGTTGCGTGCCACGTTGAGCCGTGAGTGAATTCCTCTAACGTGCGCACACTGAAGCGGAGGCAGCAATGTTCAACGAGGCGATGCAGTACCGGCGTATGGGCCGCAGCGGGCTTAAGCTTTCGGCCCTGGGGCTTGGCGGGTGGACCACCTACGGCGCCAGTGTCAAAGAGGAAGACACAGTGCGCAGCATCATCACCCACGCCTACGAGCAGGGCATCAACTACTTCGACATCAGCGATATCTACGAGAAGGGTGAAGCCGAAAAGGCTATGGGCAAAGTCTTCGCCGAGTTGCCGCGCCACGAACTGGTCATCGCCACCAAGTGCTTCTGGCCCATGAGCGATGATGTCAACGACACCGGATTGTCGCGCAAGCACATCATGGAGAGCATCGACAAGTCGTTGAAGCGCATCGGCGTCGACTACGTGGACGTTTACTTCTGCCACCGGCCCGATCCCGATACGCCCATCGACGAAACGGTGCTGGCGATGACCGACCTGATCCGCCAGGGCAAGGTGCTGTACTGGGGTACCAGCGAGTTCAGCGGCGACCAGCTTCGCGCCGCCAATACAAGCGCGCACCAGTACTTCGCGCACCCCCCGCGGGTTGAGCAACCCCAGTTGAACCTCGTCGCCCGCAAGCGCTTTCATCAGGATGTGCAGCCGGCTGCGCAGGAGTTCGGGATGGGCATGGTGACGTGGAGCCCGCTTGCAAGCGGGTTGCTCACGGGCAAGTACGACAAGGACCTGCCCAAGGGCGCCCGGCTTTGGCGCAGCGAAAACCTGCGCAACACCTACCTGACCGATGACAATCGCGAGCGCGTGCGCAAGTTCAAGGCGGTCGCCGACGACGCGGGCGTCACGCGCTCGCAGTTGGCGATTGCATGGTGTCTGGCCCAGCCGGGCGTCAGCAGTGTGATCACCGGGGCGACGAAACTGGAGCAACTCAAGTCGAATCTTGAGGCGCTTAAGGTGAAGATGACGCCGGAGCTGGCCGCGCGGATTGATGAAGTCTTCCCGCCGACACTGGGAAAGATGTAGCGCCCGCCCGTCCCGTATCGCAACCCGCGCGTTCGGGTTAGGTTTCCACGATGGCAAAGGGCGCCCAGAAAGCAGAAGACGACGGCCGCAAAGTCATCGCTACAAACCGGCGCGCGTTCCATGACTATCATGTCATGGAGCGTGTCGAGGCCGGTTTGAAGCTGCTGGGCGCGGAGGTGAAAAGCCTGCGCGCCGGGCACTGCGTCATCTCGGACGCGCACGCAGCCATTGACCGCAAGCGCAGCCTGGCGTGGCTTTACAACCTGCAGATCCCGGAATGGAACGCGGGCAACCAGATCGAGCGGCACGAGCCGAAGCGCAAGCGCGCACTGCTGA
>CAZNBU010000063.1:0-3187 GCA_964571035.1 uncultured Planctomycetaceae bacterium
CGACGGCTGCTCTTCCGGCGGATACAGCAGGTGGGTCCAGATCACGCCGCGGGCGCGGTTTGGGTCGCTCAGGCGCTTGGCCAGCGGCGGATTGTGCTGGCCTAGCTGGTCCAGGATCGCGTGCAGCGCCGCGAGGTCGTTCACCGGCGCCATGCGTGTCGCCCGCTGGCGCAGCTCGCCTTCGGTTTGCGGGCCCCGCAGCAACAGCTCCGCGAGCACACTCGCCTGCTCTTTCGTGAGGTCCATGACCGCGGTCAGCGACTCTTCCCATTTGCTGACACGGCTGCCGGCGCCGAAGAACTCGGTCGCCATGGAGCGGCGCTTCAGCCCTTGCAGGGTGTCGAGCACCTGCTGTTCGGTGTAGCTTGTTTCGGGGTCGCGCGCGGACTTCTGGTTGCACCCGTTGGTCAGCGAGTTCAGTGAAAGCGGGTAGTTCTGCGGCGTCGCAAGCGACTTCTCGATCAGCGTGCCAATCACCCGGCGTTCGATCGCGTTGAGCGTTTCCATCGTTGTCTCCGCAAGGAAGCTACCAAGCAGTGGGGGAGTCGCAAAGCAAAAGGGCGCGGCAAACGCCGCGCCCTTTGTTTGGTTTGCTTTGGCTAGTCTACGAACTGCTTGGCGAGCCCAGCCGCTTCTTTGCCTGCTGGTGTGTCGGGGTACTTGCTGGCGATCTTTTCGAGCTTCTTGCGGGCTGCCGATGGCCGGTAGTCCTTGAGGTACGGCTTGATCTTTTCGAGCTCTTTGTGCGCGTCCAGGGTGTCCTTGAATTCCTTGGACTTCTTGAGCTCTTTCAGCTCGGTGTCGGCCTTCTCGCCGATTTCGTGGCCCTTGAACTTGTTCGCCGCCTCTTCCAGGGCGACGCCCAGCGCTACCAGGTCGCCGCCTTCTTTCGCGCGTTCGCGCTTGGCGTTGTTCAGATCGATGTGCTTCTGCACCAGCGATTCAAGGTAGTCCGCGTCCGACTTGACCGCGAGGTCTTCCGTCTTGTCGCCGACTTCCTTGGCTTCCGTAAGCGCCTTGCCCAGCTCGCCGCTGTCGAACGCCTTGACCGCGCCCTTCAGCGCGCGGTTTAGCTCCTTGTTCACCTTCGTGGGCGCCACATTCTCGACCCACTTTTCGATCATCTCATTGTTAAGCCCGCCGGGGTGGCCCTTCCACACGCACTTGCCTTCGGGGTCGATCACCCAGGCGTGGGGGATGCCACTGGTCTGGTACAACTCGCCGATCTTTGCCGCGACGATGCCGTAGGGGGGCTTCTTGGCGTCGATCATGCCGCTCTGGATGGTGCCCGTGGGCTCGTCGCTTACAGAGCAGATGACGAATCCGCGCTCGTTGAACTTCTCGTGGATCTCGGTCAGGTGGGGGATTTGCGCCATGCAGGGCCCACACCATGTCGCCCAGCGCTCAACCAGCACGACCTTGCCGCGAAGGTCCTGCAGCTCGTCGATGCCGTCTTCAAAGTTCCAGCTCTTCTCGAACTTGAAGTTGGGGCCCGCGTCGCCGACCTCCACCTGCGCGGATGCGACGCCCGCGCCCAACACACACATCAATGCCAGACTCAAGAACATGCGCATAGTCAGTTCCTCTCTCGCAACCGATGACCCAGCACGTACCTGTGTTTAAGTGTACGAAAACCCCGTGTGCTTACGGACAGGATAATGAGAAGCGCCCCTATCCAGAACCACGCAGAGCCTTTCACAACAGCGGAACAACCGCCCTCGCCTTGAGCTTCCCTCGATATCGGTTTTGGTGGTTTTTCGGATAGCGTGATCACGTTGCCGCTGACCAGCGCCGGGTTCGCGATGAAGAAATCCGCGGCTGCACCGAGCGCACCCTGCACGCCACCGCTGTTGAGGCTGACTTCGCACACGGCTTCCGGACCGTCGCTTGCGAAGTCGATGCCGATCCAGAATGCGCGTGCCTGGCCGGCCGCTATATCCTGCAGGTTCTGGATCGGGGTTCCATCGAACACCACCGAAATCACGCTGCCGGCAATGCCCCATTTGCCGACGTCCGACGGATTGCGGGCCTGGATCAACACCTCGCCGCTGCCGGGCTCAAACACGGCGTCGCCGTCATCCTGCCATAGCGCCAGGCGAGTAATGGCTTCCGTCTGCGCGTTGGTCGCCAGTGTTACGGATACTGTGAACGAACTCAGGTCAATGCCAGCCAACTGGCCTGGCGCGGTCGCGCTCAGGCTTTCGACGAGAAAGTGCAGGCCGACCACATTCGTGCGGCCGAAAAACGTCTCGTGCGGCTGCGTCGGGTTGCCGGTGCCGGGTTGAAGGCGGTTCTGGCTGTGGCGGATGGTGATTGCGGCGGCCTGCGCGGGCAGTGTGCCGCTGATAGTGTCGGCGCCGTTGGCGAGCGCAATCGACGCCGCGCCGTCGATGCGAAACTGGAACGCCTGGCCGTAGGCAGCCGCGTTGGCGCTGACAGTAGCGCGGACCTGAAGCTCTCGAATCTGGCCGCTGACGGCTGTGAAGGTTTCAGTGAACGTCAGGAAGTCATCAGTGCCGTTAGGCGCGTGGGCCGCGTCCAGCTCTTCGCTGGTGTCGAAGATGCTGTTGCCGTCGGCGTCGTAGAACAGGCGGACGCCGGTAAACGCCTCATCGGCATTGGCAGCGTTACTGAAATGCAAGCTAATTGCATCTACCGTAACATCGCCGCTGCTGGCTTGCAGGACGAACCGGGCCACCTGGACGTCTGTGGACTGCAACTGGGTGGCAAATGCGGGTCCCGACTGGCCGGAAAGGTTGACCGCGAGGTTTGCGGCGGCGGCTGGCAGGGCAAGAATGGCAAGCGTAGCGGCAAGCAAAGCCCGCATGATGTGTTCCTGCAAGGGTCTACGGGGTCGGATGGATCATACTCGAAGCAGCCAGAGCGGGCCATGCGGGGACGGGCCACCAAGGCGCCCGGTTTGAACGAACTGAGGTCTCGGAGCGTTGGTCCGGATCAGCCAGCGCAGTCCTACGCCTGGCAGGCCGGTCAGATACTCGATTGAGCCGCCAGCCGCGCCACGGCAGGCTTCGGGCCAATTCGACCCTCCCCAGGCCCAACTGGACATAACATCGATTATCGGACGTAGGGAATCAAAGGCCATGAGGCAGGATGGACAGGATTGAAATGGGCGCCTGATTGTAGCGGTTCGTCCCGCGTTCGATCGAAGCTGCCGTGTTCCACCGCG
>CAZNBU010000063.1:3197-12260 GCA_964571035.1 uncultured Planctomycetaceae bacterium
TAGCATATACGGGCTGGCCAAGGTTGGGCTACCCGGTGCGCAGGCCTGGGCCGTCGTGGCGCACGATTGGCAGGCTGAAGGTCATGGATCGCCTTGCAAGGGTCTCCATGGCTGCTCGCGTGCGCTCGAACCCCGCCTTGAGGTTGGGTCTGTGGTCAAGCCAACCGGCCCAAATGCTTTCGAGGTGCCGGAAATGCTCCGGGATCTGGGACGATGCCCCGATCCAGATCTCCTGCTCTCGCAGATCGCGCGCCTGGAACAGCAGGTCGTGGTTGCCGGGCAGCCACAGGTCCGGCAGGACGGTCTGAAGGTACTCCCATTCCGGGACGCTACGTTGGACCTCGGTGACAAAGCGGTCGTCCCTCCATCCGGAGGGCAGGTGCGCCGGCGGATCAGGCCGGCCGGGGGCTGCGTAGGCCACGAGTGTCCACAGCGCGCCCCAGTCCGTTTCCCCCACTTCCGCGCTGTCGAACGGGGCTGTGGGGGACTCTTCCCAATCGAGAGCGTGGGGTAGTTCCTTGTTAACCCAGTGCCGCCAACCCGATACCGCTCCGGCGATGACTTCGGGGTCGGTTTCCCGATCCGAGTCCCCCACGCCGCCGTTTTCGGCGTAGTACCGGGTCAGGGTTCCAAGGTGAAAGCGAATTGGTCCTGGGTCCATTGCTCCCGATACCTGCGGACGGGACGTCCGCGCTCCTTTCACTTCCACAGGACCTTCTGGCCGCGGCGCAGGTCGAGTGAAATGTTGCCCGACCAGATTCGCTGCTCCACATCGTACTCGGCGTGGCAGAACTGGCACAGCGCAGCCAGGTTGTCGTCCGCGCTGTTCGCCGGGTCGTGGTCGAGATGCGCGGTCTGCAAGATCACGACAGCTTCGCGAATCTGCGGCGTTTCGCCGTTGTGCCGGATCACGTGCTGCCACCACTGCTCGCTCGGCCATGGCATCGGCCCCGGAAGCCGCTTTCCGTGGCGATTGCGCCAGACGCCGTCCTCGCCGGCCCAGCTGTTCTGGGCGGCTATGAGAATTTTCGCGCCGTGCGGCTTGCCGCACCACTCGCACTTGCCAAGGGCGCGCTCGAAGCGGATGCGGTTGCTGATGTGCTTCCAGTTCTTCGGGTACTTGCGCTTCTGCGCCTTGCGGCGGCGCTCGACCACGTCCCCCATGGCTCCCCCACTCCCGGCGGTCCCCCACGCAGTCTACTTTTGCACGCGACAGTGGGGGGCTTGGTTTGACTTCGCGGGTGGGGGTGCTACGGTCGCGTGCGGACCTTCACACGAGGAAAAGCATGTTCGAAGGCGCCATCACCGCACTCATTACGCCGTTCCGCAAGGACTACAGCGTTGATTTTGAGGCCCTGGACGGCTTGATCGAGTTCCAGATCGAGCAGGGCATTGAGGGCATCGTGCCTTGCGGCAGTACGGGCGAAGCGATCACCATGACGCTGGAAGAGCGCTGCGCGGTCATTGAGCGCACAGTCAAGCGCGTCAACAAGCGTGTGCCTGTCATCGCCGGCACCGGCGGGTCCGCGACAGCCGAAGTAGTGGACGCCACCAAACGAGCCAAAGAACTGGGCGCCGACGGCGCGCTGATCAACACGCCCGCCTACAACAAACCGCAACAGGAGGGGTTGTATCTGCACTACGCAGCCGTCGGCAACGCGGTGCCCGGGTTTCCGGTGATGCTCTACAACATCCCGGGTCGCACGGGTGTGCTGATGTCGACGGAGGTTGTGGAGCGCCTGTGTGGCGACTTTCCGAAGAGCTTCGTTGCGTACAAAGACGCCACCGCCAACCTCAAGCAGACCGAGGAGATCATCCGCCGCGCGCCGCTGACGGTGCTGTCGGGCGACGACGGCCTTACGGTCCCGATGATCTCGATCGGCGCGCAGGGGATCGTCAGTGTCGCGGGCAACGTGGTGCCGAAGGCTGTGCGCGAGTTGTCAGATCACGCACGCAACGCCCGCTGGAAGCAGGCGGCTGAGCTGAATCACCGCCTGGCGCCGCTGGTCGAAGCCTGCTTTATCGAAAGCAACCCCGTGCCCGCCAAGGCTGCGCTGTCGCTGATGGGCAAGTGCGAGCCGACGGCGCGACTGCCGCTGGCACCGATCAATGAAAAGAGCCTCGCGGTGGTCCGCAAGGCTCTGCAGGACTTTGAGGTTCTCTAGTCTTTGCGGCGACGGCGCCAAGCCAGCAGGCCCAACAGAGCAATCCCCCACGCTGAGCCCCCTCCCACCGTGCAACCGGTGTCGGAGTTGGCCCTCGCGTCCCCGCCGGTGGTCGGCAGGTTGCCTTCCTTGTTTACGTAGACCACAACTGTGTCGGTACCGGTCAACCCGACGCGGTCGGTGACCGTCAGCGTAAAGGTCAGCTTGTCGTCCGCCGCCGGCGAAGTGAAGCCCGGCGTCGCGGTGTCGGCGCCGGTCAGCGTCACGCTGGCTTTTCCCCCACTCTGCACCCACGCGTAGGTCAGCGCGTCGCCGGTATTGGCGTCTGAGCTGGCTGTGCCACTCAGTGTCACTGGCGAGTTGCGCTTGACCCCCTGATCGGCGCCCGCGTGCGCAAGCGGCGCGAGGTTGTTCTCGATCAGAACGTTGACAGTGTCTTTTGCTGTCTCGCCGCGCACGTCGGTGACGGTCAGTTCGATGTCCACGGCAATGTTGAACCCCACGGAAGGCGCAACGAAAGTGGGGGTTGCGGTATCGCCTCCCACCAAAACGATGGTGGGGGAGCCAGCCACCTGCACCCATGCGTAGGTCAGCGGATCGTTCTCGGTATCCGCGCTCGCGGACCCGTCAAGCTGGCCCGGGCCGCTTTCCACAATGACAACGTCTGCGCCTGCATTGGCTTGCGGCGGCAGGTTGTTGCGGATGGTGAGTTGCACAACGTCGGTGCCGACTGCGCCCAGCGCGTCGGTAACCCTGAGTTCAAAGACCAGTGTTGCGTCCTGCGTGACCATCGGGGCAAGGAAGCTGGGCGTAGCCGTGTTGGCACCGTTGAGGACCAGGATCGGGCTGCCCTGCGTCTGCGTCCAGAGGAACGTCATCGGGTCGTTTTCGGGATCCGTGCTGTTTGATCCATCCAACTGGCCGCTGTCGCCTTCGTAGATGCCGAAGTCAGGGCCCGCGTCGGCGACTGGAGCATCGTTGTCTTCGATCAGCACCGTGACGGTGTCGGTCGTGAAATCGCCGGAGCAATCCGACGTTGTCAGCGTGAACGTCACGGTCTCATCCTGTGAGACTGTGGGGGCTGTGAACGTCGGCGTCGGGATCGTGGTCGAGCTGAGGTTGATGGTGACCGACCCGCCGGTCTGCTGCCATGCATAGAAGACCTGGTCGCCGTCGGCGTCCTGCGCCAGCGGGGCGCCAAGCTGCCCGGGAGTGTTCTCGCGAACCGTGACGTCCAGGCCCGCGTCGGCGACCGGCGCCGTGTTGTTGCGCAGGTCCAGCTCAAGCGCCAGCCACTCAATCGTGCCGCCACTGTTGCTGCTCGCCCGGTCGCGGACGTGCACTCTCCAATTACCGGCAACGCGTTTGCACAGCAGCGCAGTGACGTCGTCGTCGTTCTGGCGGGTGTCCGGGTAGACCGCGATCAGGTCAGCGTAGTCGTCGTCAAAGTGCGACACGCGCGATTCCAACGTAATCGTCGTGGAATCCGGGTGCTCCAGCACGATCTCGAGGTCGCCGCGGAAGTCGTGCTTGATGCGCGTGTGCAACCGAAGGCCAGCCGCCACGCGCGAGTCGGTGACGTTCAGGCTGCGGATCACGCCGGTGGCACTGTTGTTGGGGATCGCCACGGGCGAGCCCGTATTGAGCGAGTCCCCTACCACCAGCTTCTGCACACCGATGTCGTGCGTCGACGTCAGCACGAACCCCGTGACCGCGTTCGGCGTGTCGGTCTGCGGGTTGGCTGGGATGCTGGTGCCGCGCACGCGGATAGTCCACGTGCCGACCGCCGGGTTGTCCACGTGCGCGAGCTCAATGTTGTCGCGCGTGTTTGGCCCCGTCGTTGTGAACTGTGTGTTGGCGTTGCCGCCGCCCAGCAGGCCCGAGTACGGGTAGAAGGTCTGCTGCGTGGGGCTGATCAGCTCCACGTCCAAGTCGTTGACCAGGGTGATCTGCGCTGAGGTGCTGGCCCAGATGTCCAGCCATGACAGCACAACCTTGAGCGGTTGCGCGCTGCTGGTGACGTTCAGGCTGTAGTTGACGACTTCGCTGGAGTGAATGTGCCCGCGCACAATCCGCGCGCCGTTGGAGGCCTTGTCCGCCAGGATGACGTCGGCCGCACCTTTGCAGTCCACAATGCCGAACCCGTAGGTGTAGTCAGGGCCGGTCGGGCCTTCATCCATGCAGGTGAGCGCGAGGATGGCACGGGCGACGTCCGGCGGCAGCAACTGGTTGTTGTGCTCGCGCCGCCAGAGCTGGCTGAGCAGCACCAAGCTGCCACAAACGCTCGGGCCCGACATGCTGGTGCCCGAAAGGCTTGAGTACGACGTGTCGTTGGTGCTGTACGTGCTGGTCAACCCGACACCGTTGGCACAGAACTGCGGCGCGAGGCGCCCGTCGATGCCGGGGCCCTTGCTCGAAAAGCTGGCGATGTTGCGGTTGTCCTGCACGGCGCCGATGATCATCCCGTTGCGGTGGCAATTGGCCGCTGGAATCGACACGCTGCCGTTCGGGAATCCGCTGGCCTGGATTCCGCTTGGCGGGTTGGATGCGTAGTTGCCGGCGCTCTGGCACATGTTCAGCAGGATGTCGCGGTTGGTGAAGTCCTTTTCCTGCGTCGCGCCGGTGTACTGCCCCCAGTCGCCCTGGCTGCCGCCGGAGAAGCTGGCGTAGCTGTGGTTGTCGGCGACGTGGTTGTAGGTGTGTCGGCCCTCGCGCCGCTCGCTGTCGACGTTGCTCCAGTAGTGGCTCAGCGCGTACGCCTTGGGCGCGTATCCGCGCGCGTTGGCGTTGCCGGTGCCGTCGCCGACAATCGTGCCGGTGACGTGCGTGGCGTGGTAGTGAACCGAGTTGGAGTCGAGCTTGATCACGCGTTTGGTGCCGTTGTTGATCAGGCTTGGCGTCGGCGCCGCCTGGTAATCCACGTGGGTGTCGCGGGCTGTGCCGCCGTCCCACACCCCCACCACCTGGTCAGTGCCGTCCAGGTTGTACGGGGCGACGCCAATGCTTGCCTGGTTGGCGTTGCTCATGGCGGTGCTTACCGAGTTGCAGAACTCGTTGTGCATCGCCGGGATGATCTGCTCCAGCAGGTCTGAGCGCAGCAGCTCCTGCAGCCCGTCTACTCCGACAGATACGGTGATGCCGCGGCACCGAAGCGTGAGCCCGCCCTCAGTGTCGAACGCCGCTTCGATGATCTGTGCGTCGGCTTGATCCAGCAGCGTGCCAGCCTGCTCAATCGTCGCGTCGCGCCAGAAGTTGATGTAGAACTCTCCGCCCTGGGCGCGGAGAACATCCTGCCAGCTGCCGGCGGACAGCTTGTCCTCCAACCGCTGCGGCACGGTGCCGGCCACGAGCGGATGGTCGCGCAGGATGCGTGAGACCCGCTCGCCCATCTGCGCGCCGGGCGCGCGCAGGATGTGCGTGTGCGGGTAGGCGTACCCGAGAAACTTGACGCCCGAGGCCGAGAGGCGGCTCGCAAGGCTGCGTGTCATGTCGCCGCGCAACTTGAGATAGAAGGGCTTTCCCTCTCCCGGCAGCGGGCAGTCGCCATCCGGCAACTCATAGCGCGAACGCAACTGCACCAGCGCCGCGTGATCCGGCCCGCTGAGTTGCTCCGCAAACGACTGCTTGGCGGTTTCGTCGAACGCCTGCCCGAACGCAAGGCTTGACGTCGACTTTGGCGCCTCGGCGGTGTCCTGGCTGTCAGCCGGATTTACACGCGCCACAGCGATGGTGGCAGCGCCGACCAACGCCAGCGCCATCAGCCCCAAGGTACGCATTCGCATGCTTCAGGCTCCTTGTTCGCCGTGCCGCGCCCGACGTCGGCGCCGGACCAGGATTGCGAATGCAGGGATGAGGATCAGTGGCGAAAGCGCCGCGCCGGCGACCGCGCATCCCCCACCGCCGGTCTCGCGCGGTGCAGGGGCTTTGCCGGAGGCGTTGACGCCGATCCTGACTTTGTCTGTCACTTCATACCCGACGAGGTCCGTCACCCGGAGCTCGAACTCGAGTGAGTCGTTGGTTCCCGGCGCAGTAAACGTCGGGCTGAGCGAGTTTGCGCCGGATATGACCACCGTGGTCTTGCCGCTGACCTGCGTCCACAGGAACGTCAGGGAATCGGCATCCGGATCGCTTGCCGTGCCAGCTAGAGTCACCGTCGCGCCAAACTTCACGAACTGGTCCGGCCCGGCGCCAGCTGTCGGCGGGCTGTTTGTCCCGGGCGGCACGATCGTGAACACAATGTCGTCGGTGTCCGATCCACCGTTGCCATCGTCGACAGTCAGTTGCACGGTAACCATGGTGTTCGTCGCGACGGCGGGGGTTGTGAAAGTGGCCGTCGCGGTGTTTGCACCCGACAACGTCAGCAGTGACGAGCCGACTTCCGCCCACGAGTAGGTCAGCGGGTGGAAGTCAAAGTCGCTGCTGCCGGTGCCGTCGAGCGTCACGACGATTCCCTCAATCACCGTGCGATCCGGGCCAGCCACCGCTTCGGGCGCTGAGTTCTTCGGGTCGACGTCCACTTCCAGCGAAAGGTAGCGGATCTCGCCAGTGTCGCCCGACACGGTGTCAGTAACGGTGACTTTCCATGTGCCGGCTGGGCGCTTGCCGAGAAGCGCGGTGACATCGTCATCGTACTGCCGCGTGTCGGGGTAGACCGCGATCAGGTCATCGCGGGTGCTGGTGTCAGCGGTCTCGATGTGGACGATCGTGCCGTCTGGGTGTTCAAGGTAGACGTCGAGATCCCCGCGGGCGGTGTGCTTGACGTCCAGATGGACGCGCACGCCGATCGTCTTGCGCATCTCGGTGAACGTGAATGTGCGCGAAACACCGTCGACGTCGTTGTCCGGAATCGCAATCGGGCCGGTGGTGTTCAGCACGTCCTGCGCGCTTTCCTTGTGAATCGTGAACGGCCGCTCGCACCCCAACACAAACCCGCACACGTCGTTCGGCACGCCGCTTTGCGGGTTGCTGGGGATGTTGAACCCGCTGACGCGGACCACCCAGGTGCCGACGGCCGGAGACGCGACTTCGATGTACTCGGTGTTGTCGTAGCGGTTCGGGCCGGTGTTCGTGAACCGGTGCGTCTGCGTGCCCTGCGTCGCCGGTATGCCGCTGTACGGGTAGTGAATGGTGGTGCCGTTCGGCTCAATCAGTTCCACGTCGATGTCGTTGATCAGCGTCGGGATCGCCTGCGTGCTGGCCTGCACGTCCAGCCACGAGCAGACCACGCGCAACGGATCTGCGCTGCTGGTGACCTCAAGTTCCCACTCCATCGTGCTGCCCTGGCGCACGGCGCCGCGGATCAGGTTGGATTCGCCGCTGGCTTTGTTCGCCAGGATCAGGTCAGCCGCGCGCTTGATGTCGGGGATGCCGTAGCCGTAGCGGTAGTCGGGGCCGGGGTTGTAGACGTCGGTCGAGGTTAGAGCCAGCAGTACCTTCGCCGTGTCCGGCGTCAGTTCACGACGGCCCATCTCGCGCATGTACAGCTCGCTCAACAGAGTCTGCGCGCCGGTCGCGCTGGGCGTGGACATACTGGTGCCGGAGATGCTGTTGTACTGCGTATCGCTGCCGCTGTAGGTGCTGAGCAGCCCAACCCCATTGAGCATGAAGTGCGGCATCAACCGGCCATCGTCGCTGGGGCCGCGTGAGCTGAACGAGGCGATGTCCCCGTTGTCCTGCGCCGCACCAATGATCATGCCGTTCTTGAAGCAGGTGTCGTCGCCGATGGTGTTGTCGTCGTTGTTGCCGCCGTTGGCTTCATTGCCTGCCGAGCGATTCACCTTCAGCAGCAGGTCGCGGATGTCAATGTCCCAGTTGGCGGCGGTCGCGTGGTACCCGCCGCTGGAGCCGCCCTGCGCGCCGTAGCTGTGCGTATCAATCACGTGCCGGAAGTGGTGGCGGATGGTGCGGCGCTCCGCGTCCACGTTGGAGGAGTTCAGGCTGACGGCGTAGGCCCGCGGTGCGAACCCGGTGCCATCCGGCTCGCCCGTGCCGTCGCCCAACACCGTGCCTGTCACGTGCGTTGCGTGGCTGCTGATGCCCGCAGTGTCGCTGATGCTGATGTACGAAAAGTTCGGGTCGCTGTTGATCACCGATCCGGTCAGCACGCGCTTGGTGCCGTTATCGAACGGGCCACCTGCGTAGGCGCCTTGCAGGCCCACGTGCGTGTCGCGTGCGCGGCCGCCGTCCCACACGCCGACGATCATGCCTTCGCCGGTGAGGTTGTAGATCGTGCCGGGGCCGATGTCGGTGGGCAGCGCCTTCACCATGCCGGCGCTGATCACATTGTCGTGCACGATCGGGTACGCCCAGTCGATCATCTCAATCAACGGGCTGTTGGCGAACACGCCAAGCGCCTCGCGGGTCAGCCGTACATCCATGTAGCGTGTGTCCATGTCCAGCGAGCCATCCGGCGCGAAATCGGCTTGCACCAGTTCAGCGCCCGGGGTCTCGATCAATGCAGAAGCCGCGCCGGCCGACACGTCTCCCCAGAACTGGATGCGATAGTCCCCCACCGCCAGCTCAGTGTTCTGAAGCGCCTTCCATGCAGCGCGTGTCATGCGGTCTTCGGTGCGCGGCGACAGTGTGCCGGCAACGTTCGCGCTGCCGCGCAGCATGGCACCGATTTCCTTCAGCGATTCGCCGTCGCGTGCGCGAACGAAATGCGTGTGCTCGGCTGCGTAGCCCACGAAGGTCGCGCCGGCGTCTTTCAACTTCTGGGCAAAGGCCCTGCCCATGGGCGAACGAAAGCGAACGTAGAACGGCATCGTCGCCTGCGCCGGCAATGGGCAGGCGGGATCAGCCAGTTCAAACCGGGAGCGCAGGCGCACCAGCGACTGGCGCTCCTCAGGTGTCAGCTGCTCAGCGAAGGCGAACATCACCTTGTGATCGTGCGCCACAC
>CAZNBU010000064.1:0-12141 GCA_964571035.1 uncultured Planctomycetaceae bacterium
GCCCAACCTTACCCGCCTCCGTGAACGCGGCGCCTGGTCGCGCATGCGCAGCACGATCCCGCCGATCACCATTCCGGCTTGGCAGTGCATGGTCACGGGCAAAGACCCCGGCACGCTGGGCATGTACGGGTTCCGCAACCGCAAGGATTACACCTACGACGCGTTCACCTTCGCCGATGGCCGCATGGTGCGCGAGCCCCGGGTGTGGGACGTGCTCTCCAAAGCCGGCCTAAAAAACATCATCCTGGGCGTGCCGCAGACCTGGCCGCCCAAGCCGCTCAACGGCGTGATGGTGAGCGGGTTCCCGCTGCCGGACATGGAAGGCACCTGGACCTACCCCGCCACGCTCAAGCAGGAGGTGATGAGCGTCTGCGACTACATCCCCGACGCCGAAGATTTCCGCAGTGAGAACAAGCAGGAGATCCTCGACACGCTGATCACGATGGCGGAGCGCCGCTTCAAGCTCGCGGGCCACCTGCTGGCCAGCAAGCCGTGGGACTTCTTCATGATGGTGGAGATGGGCACTGACCGCATCGTTCACGTGCTGTGGCGCTACACGGACGAGCAGCACCGCCACTACGTGCCCGACCACCCGTTTAATAACGCCATGCGGGACTACTATGCGCTGTGTGACAGGCTCTTGGGTGAATTAATTGCGCCCTACGAGAACGACCCCGACACCGCGATCGCCGTCGTCAGCGACCACGGCGCGCGCGGCATGGACGGCGGCATTCGCATCAATGAGTGGCTGATGCGCGAGGGGTATCTCGCGATCAAGGAGCGCCCGAAAGAACTCGCGGGCATCGGCAAGCTGATCAAAGCCGGGCAGGTGGACTGGTCGCGCACCAGGGTGTGGGCTGAGGGCGGCTACTACTCGCGGGTAATGATCAACGTGAAGGGGCGCGAGCCGGAGGGCATCGTGGACCCGGCGCAGGTGCCCGCGCTGCTGAATGAGCTGTCGGAGAAGCTGAAGGCGATCCCCGACGACCAGGGACAGCCCTTGGTGACGCACACCTACACAGCCGAGCAGACCTATAGGGAAGTAAAGAACATCCCGCCGGATTTAATAGTGATCTTCGGCGACCTCGGGTGGCGAAGCATCGGCAGCATCACGCCCGAAGAAGACCCACCACTGCACGTCTTCGAGAACGACACCGGCCCCGACGACGCCAACCACAACTGGCACGGAGTCTTCGCCATGGCCGGCGGAGGAGTGCCAACAAAGGGCGAACTGCCCCCGTTCGGCCTAATGGACTTCGCGCCAACGGTGCTCAACTACTTCGGTGCCGATGTACCGGGAGACATGCAGGGGCGTGCGCTATCCCTCGCATGAACCGCACTTGAAAACGGAGTCACGGAGGAACAGAGAGAAGCTGTTCTCTGCTCCTCCGTGACTCTGTGTTCAATCTATTCGTGCCGTATCGAGCAGCGATTCAATGCCCATAAAACTTCAGGTACGTGTGCGTTTCATTTGCGAGGCGACGTGCGAGTTTGGCGATGTCCGCCAGCAGGCGCTTGGACTTCTTGTCTTCCGATGGGACGTCCAGACGGTTGATCTCATCAATCAACGTGAGCGCCTGAAGGTGGTTGAACACGGTATCACCGTAGGGGTCGATGAAGATCAGGCATTTGAACCCGGCCGCATCGTATGGAGGCAGCAAGCGTTCCAATCTGCTTTCCGGATCGTCGACTCTGGCGATTGGACTTCCATCTTCGGTTTCGAGAACAACGTCGATGCCCATATCTGCCCCTTGTCAGTCGTGTCTCGAGGCCTCAACCATCGAGAGGGAGGAAGTGTCGCTTCAGGAAGGCCCGTCCGGAGCCCGTTTTCAGGTACTTCTCAAACGCCAATGCCGTCTTTCTGGAAGGAAATCGAAGTGCAACAATGCAGTCCCAAGGCGCAAACTTTGATGTGTGCTTGGCATGGCCGGCATTGTGGTCGGCAAGTCGCTGGTTCAAGTCTTCGGTAAACCCAATGTAGATCTGCTTCGGCTGGTTTCGACTGCGGAGCACGTACACGTAGAAGTATGGCATTGAGGATTTGCCCTCCCATGAGAGCGTCCGACTTCGCCAAGGCTACGTCGGACACCAGACTCCGCGCGCCACGCTAAAATTTGCGCTCCCTGCTGAGAAGTCTGGCCTGCCAGACGTAGCGCGCCCCGAACCTTAGTTCGGGGCGCGCGGAGTCTGGTGGACCGGAGGGGAGTCGAACCCCTGACCTTCTGAATGCCATTCAGATGCTCTACCAACTGAGCTACCGGCCCGAATGGTCGCGGAATGGTAAACGTGTGGCGGATGCGCTGCAATCCCCGGCGTTCGTGGCACGTCAGCCCGGCCAACAATGGCCGGGCCTTCAAAGCGTTAGGCGTTCAATCCGCGGTTGATGTTCCCGGTGTGGCTGAACGTGCGTGAGCAAAGGCCCGGCATTCGCATGCCGGGCTGACGTTGTATGAACGCGCTGGTATCTTGCCGACCATGACCGATGTTCAACCGGTTCTGCTTGTGGTGCTTGATGGGTGGGGCGTTGCTCCGCCCGGCCCCGGCAACGCGATCTCGACAGCCGACCCCGCGTTTTTCGATTCACTTTGGGCCAGGCATCCGCACACCACGCTGCAAGCCTGCGGCGAAGAGGTCGGTTTGCCCGTTGGCCAGTTCGGCAACTCCGAGGTGGGACACCTGAACCTCGGCGCCGGGCGCGTGGTGTGGCAGGACATCACTCGCATCGACCGCGACATCCGCGAGGGCGGGTTCGCCCGCAACGCCGCGCTGAAACAGGCGCTGGAGGCCGCCAACCCGGGTGATCCTCGCGGCGGCCGCATCCACCTGATCGGCTTGGTCAGCGACGGCGGCGTGCACAGCATGGACCGCCACTACTTCGCGCTGATCGACTGGCTGCAAGCGGCGAACTTTGCCGGCGACCGCGTATTCTTTCACGCGATCACCGACGGCCGCGACACCCCGCCCAACAGCGGCGTCGGCCACGTGCAGGCGCTGGCGGACAAGCTGGCGGATACCGGCATCGGCCGCATCGCGACGGTCAGCGGGCGCTACTACGCCATGGACCGCGACAAGCGCTGGGACCGCACCGAGAAAGCCTGGAACGTCTACACCCTCGGCGAAGGCGAGATCGTTCCCGACGCCGTGCAGGCGATCCGCGACAGCTACGCAGCCGGTGTTACCGACGAGTTCATCACGCCCAAGGTCGTGGTCGCCCACGGCGAGCCACTCGGCACGATCCGCGATGGCGACGTGGTGCTGTTTTTCAACTTCCGGGCTGACCGCGCCCGCCAGTTCTGCTGGGCGCTTACCAAGCAGGACTTCGACGGATTCAAGCGCCGCAAGCATCCGAAATGCACGCTGGTAACGATGACGCCATACGCCAAGGACATCCCGGCGCATGTAATGTATCCGCCGCAGTCACTGAAAAACACGCTGGGCGAGTGGCTTGCCGCCAAGGGCCTGCAACAGTTCCGCAGCGCCGAAACCGAAAAGTACGCCCACGTGACGTACTTCTTTAATGGCGGCATCGAGCAGCCCAACTCGGGCGAAGAACGCAAGCTGGTGCAGTCGCCCAAGGTCGCCACCTACGACCTGCAACCCGAGATGTCGGCGCCCGAAGTCGCGCGCGGCGTGGCGGACGCCATCACCGGGGGGCGCTACCAGTTTGTGCTGGTGAACTTCGCCAACCCCGACATGCTCGGCCACACCGGCATCTTTGACGCGGCTGTGAAAGGCGTGCAGGCGACCGACGCCGCGTTGCGCGAAGTCGTGACGGCTGCGGAACAGGCCGGGTTCGCGGTGCTGATCACCGCCGACCACGGCAACGTCGAGGAGATGCTGTTGTCCGAAAACGCCAGCACGCAGCACAGCCACAACCCTGTGCCGCTGGTGCTTTGCGGCGACACGGGCGGGCACAAGCTCGCCGACGGCGGCAAGCTGTCCGACGTCGCGCCGACCGTGCTCGCGCTGATGGGTGTCGAGAAGCCGCCCGAGATGACGGGACGCTCGCTCTTGACGTAATCTTCGACTTTGCGAGGTATGCTGTGCCGCCCACCGAGCAAACTCAGGAACCCATGCAGCACTCCATCCGCCTCGACATGCAGAACCTTCTCGCCGACAGGGTCGGTGAACACGGGTTGTCCACCCAGGACCTCGCAGCCATTGACGCGCAGATCCCCGAGCTGCGCCAGCGCATCACAAGCGAGCGCGCACAGGGCATTCACGGGTACCTCGGCCTGCCTGCCAACAGCACACTGATGGAGACGATGCTGCAGGTCTGTCAGCCGCGATTAGGCCGCTTTCACACCTTGGTGGTGCTCGGCATCGGCGGCAGCAGCCTTGGGTTGCGGGCGCTGGTAGAGGCGCTGGAGGTCAGCGGGCGCCAGCAGGTCGATCTGCATGTCATCGACAACACCGATCCGTCGCTCTACGCGCGTGTGATGGCGCGTGTTGACCTGGACGACACGGTGTTCGTCGCGGTCAGCAAGTCGGGCAGCACGGTGGAAACCGTGATCGCGCTGGGGTTCTTCGCCGAGCGCCTGCGGCAAGCCGGGTTGGACCTCAAGCGGCACCTGGTCGTAGTCACCGATCCCGCCAACGGCCCGCTGCGCGAGTTTGCGGACGAGCACGGGTTGGATGTGTGCGAGATTCCGCCCGAAGTTGGCGGGCGGTTCAGTGTGCTCACGCCGGCTGGGCTGGCGCCGGCAACGCTCATGCATCTCGACGCGTCGGCATTGCTGGAAGGGGCTGGCCGCTCGGTCAAGCTTTCCACCCGCGGGCCCGTACAGCAGGACTGGCCGGCGCGGCTGGGGCTGATCGCCGCAGAGCTGTGCAAACGCGGCAAGAACCAGATTGTCTTCATGCCGTACAGCTCGCGGCTGCGCTGTGTCTCGGACTGGTTCGTGCAACTGTGGGACGAGAGCCTCGGCAAAGCCATCAGCACAGACGGCAAGACCGTGAACGCGGGACAGACCGCGATCCCGGCATCGGGTGCTACGGACCAGCACGCGCAGTTGCAGCTCTTTCTGGAGGGGCCGCACGACAAGCTGCTGCTGTTTGCGCGCGTCGAGCGGCACGATCCTGACCTGAAGCTGGGCGAGTTTGAGTGGGAGAAGTTCGGGTCGGGGTTCCTGCGCGGCAAAACGCTGGGGCAGGTGTTGGCGGCTCAGCAGCGCGGCACAGCCGAAGCCTGCGCGCAACGCCAGCGCCCCAATGCCACGCTGGTGCTGCCGCAGATTGACGCGGCGACGGTCGGCGAGCTGCTGATGGGGTTGCAGATCGCCACCACGTACGCGGCATTTGCCTTCGGCGTCAACGCCTACGATCAGCCTTCCGTGGAACTCGGCAAGAAGATCAGCCGTGATATGCTGTCCGCCTAGGGAGAGCGGCGGCGGTGGCTGACACCAAGCTGATTCAACGCATCTTTGCAGACGAACGCGTCGAGAAGTGGCGCGCCCGCTACTTCCCGGTCAACGCCGTCACGTCGATTGTGGCGCTGGCAAGCTTTCTGCTTTATCACGGCGAGACTTTTCCCGAGACCTGGGCCCCGTGGGTGGCGCTGTTTCAGGCGGTTTGCCTGGTCGTGATGATCGGCGAAACCGTCGGCGTCTACTTTGTCGCGCGCCATTTGCGTGAGGGCGTGCGGCAGGCGCCGATGGATACGCTCGCGCTATCGGTCGGCGTGCTGATGGGTGCCGGGCTGTTCCTGTTCTCGCACTGGATCACCGGCGTCCTTGACGAAACCACAACCCAGACCGCGTTTGCGTACCTCACGCAGGCTGGGCTGCTGGCTTTCGTGGCGGCGCGGTTGTTGCGGCTGCTGAGTTTTCTTACGCGGCTGGTACAGCGCCCGCTGCACGTGTTTCTGGGCAGCTTTGCGTCACTGATCCTGATCGGCTCGGGCCTGCTCATGCTGCCGGGCGCGCATGCGCCGGACGTGGAGATCACGTTTCTGGACGCGCTGTTCACTGCCACTTCGGCAACGTGCGTCACCGGGCTGACTGTCGTGGACACCGGCACGGCTTGGACGCGTTTTGGCCAGCTCGTGATCATCACATTGGTGCAGATGGGCGGGCTGGGCATCATGACGTTTGCGGCCTTCTTCGGCCTGGCGTTCGGGCGCGGGATGGGCGTGCGCGGCACAGCCGCTGTCGGCGAAGTGCTGAACCTCGACCTGATCGGGCGCGTCGGCCACGTGACGGTCTGGATTCTCGGCGCGACCATCGCCTGCGAACTTGTCGGGGTGTGGCTGCTGTACGGGCACTGGGTTGACCCGGTAGGCAACCTGCTGCCGCCCGGCGAGCAGCTTTACTACTCGGTGTTTCACAGCATCAGCGCCTTTTGCAACGCCGGGTTTGGGTTGTACAGCGACAGCATGGTGCGCTACGTCGGTCATTGGCCGATGGTGCTGAGCATTTCGTTTCTGGTTGTGCTGGGCGGGCTGGGGTTCACGGTGATCATGGAGGTCACGACCTTCCGCTGGTGGGCGCACCCGGTGGCGCGCCAGTTCAGTTTCTTCCGGCGGCGCGTGGCGACACAGCCGATTCCGCGCCTTTCGCTGCAAAGCAAGATCATCCTGTCGATGACCGGGATTCTGCTGGTCGTCGGCGCGGCTGGGATGCTGGTGTTTGAATGGAACTACACGCTGAAAGACCTGAGTTTCAGCGACAAGCTGGCGGCGGCGATCTTCCAGTCGATGGCGGCGCGCACAGCCGGGTTCAACAGCGTCGACACGCCGTCAACCAGCACGGCCACGCAGTTCTGGACGATCCTGCTGATGATTGTGGGCGGCAGCCCGGGCAGCGTGGCGGGCGGGATCAAGACCACAACCTTCTTCGTGATGATGCTGGCGGTGTTCGCCACGTTTCGCGGATCTGCCCCGGAGGCGTTCCGAAGACGCATTCCCGAGCAGTTGATTCGCAAGTCGCTGGTCATGCTGGTGTTGATGGCGACCATGATTTCCTTTGCGACGCTGGCCCTGTGCATCACCGAGGCCGATACGATGGGGGCGGACAGGTACGGGTTTGAGCACATCCTGTTTGAGGCCGCGAGCGCGTTCTGCACCGTCGGCCTTTCCAGCGGCGTCAGCTCTGAGTTGACCCCCGCCGGGCGGCTGATCATTATCGCGTGCATGTACGTAGGAAGAATCGGGCCGCTGACGCTGGTGCTTGCAATCGGGCGCCGCGAAGTGCGCAAGTTCAGCTACCCCGAAGAGAGTGTGATGATCGGATAGTCGAAACGGACGGCGTCGGATGCAAAAGGTTGCTGTGATCGGGTTGGGGCGCTTCGGCATGGCGTTGGCTGAGGCGCTGGCAAAAGATGGCATTGAGGTTGTGGCTGTCGACAACAGCTCTGAGGTTGTCGATGCCGTGAAAGACAAGGTGGCGCTGGCGGTTACCGCCGACGCGACCGACCTGGATACGCAGAAATCGCTGGGGCTGGGCAAGGTGGACACGGTTGTCGTGGCCATCGGCGAGAACTTTGAAGCCTGCCAGCTTGCGATGCTTTCGGCGCGTGACCTCGACTATCCCCGTGTGATCGCGCGCGCCAACGACCGCGTGAAGGAGACCATCCTGCGCCGCTTGGGCGCCGACGAAGTCATCATGCCCGAAGAGCAGGCGGCGCTTAAGCTGGCCCAGAAACTCGCCAAGCCGACCTTGCTTGAGGCCGTGGACATCGGCAGCGAACACAGTTTTGTGCAAGTGAAGGCACCGCAGGGCGTGTTGGGCAAGACGCTGCTGGAGCTGTCGTTACGCAAGAACTTCGGCGTGAACCTGGTGGCGATTCGGCGGCCCGCAGCCGGCGCGGGGCCTGCCGCGGGCGCCGAAAGCATCAGCATCCCCGGCCCGGATACCACGCCGCAGGAAGGTGACGTTTTGATGCTGGTGGGCAAAGACAAGGATATTGATCGCTTCCTGCGCGAGACCGAATAGGGCCGGGCTAACGGCAATGGTCCATGATCAATGTGCAATGGAGGCGCTTCATTGAGAATTGAGCATTGACCATTGATCATTGCGGTACAACCTTCCTACTTCCTCTCAATGTCTGATGCCGCAATCGCCGATCTACCCCATTGGCGCTTCTGCGCCGGGGGGTGGCATGGGCGAAGGATCCTGCGAACTTCGAACGCTGCTGGATACGTTTCTCGACTACCTGCGCTACGAATGCGGGCTGGCGGAGAACACGCTCGCGGCATACCGGCGCGATCTTGAGCTGTTGCTGGAATTCCTGTTCCGCCGCGAAGTCCACGAAAGCGCACACGTCGCACCGGAGCACCTGACCGCATTCCTCGCCTGGCAGCGCGGCGAGCAACTGGCGGAACGCACCGTCGCCCGCCGCGTCAGCGCGATCCGTATGTTCTTTCGCTTTGCCAGCGTCGAGCTCAAGACCGACAAGGACCCGGCCCAGCACCTCCAGCCGCCGCGGCAGATTCATACGCTGCCCGATTACCTTGACCCCGAGCAGGTGGACGCACTGCTTTCCGCCCCGCAGGGCGACGAGCCGCTGATCCTGCGCGATCGCGCGCTGCTGCACACCCTGTACGCCACCGGCGCGCGCGTAAGTGAGGTCTGCGACCTGACGCTGAACCGGCTGCACCTGGATTCCGGGTACCTGTCGGTGCGCGGCAAAGGCAGCAAGGAGCGTATTGTCCCGATCAGCGCGCGCGCTGTGGACCAGGTAAAGACCTGGATTGAGCGCGGCCGGCCGCTGGTGCTCAAGCGCCCGATCGACTTCGTGTACCTCTCCAAGACCGGCCGCCGGCTGTCACGCACGCGCGTCTGGGACCTCGTGAAAATGTACGCCCAGCGGGCGGGCATCAAGCCCGAACTGGTGCATCCGCACACACTGCGGCACTGCTTCGCGACGCACCTGCTGGAAAACGGCGCCGACATCCGAAGCGTGCAGGAAATGCTCGGCCACGTCAGCATCAGCACCACGCAGATCTACACCCACGTTGACCAGAAGCGCCTGCGGTCGGTCGTGCTGCAGTTCCACCCGCGGGCTGGGTAAGAAAACAAGACGGTCAGGATTTGCAGGATGGAGAGGATTGAACGGCGGTTGCCGCTATCCTGCCAATCCTGTCCATCCTGACCGTCTTTGTGTTTTCGTGAGAGACCTTCAGACGCGGGTGATGAAACCCCACTTGTCTTCGCTCTTGCCGCAGACGAGGTCCAGGTATGCCTTCTGGATGCGCTCGGTGATGGGGCCGCGCGCGCCGATGCCGATCTTGATCTTGTCGAGACTGCGGATCGGCGTGACCTCGGCGGCTGTGCCGACGGCGAACACTTCATCGGCGATGTAAAGCTCTTCGCGCGTGACCGCGCCCTCGGTGACCGGGATACCCATCTCGCCGCACAGCTTGATGATGGTGTCGCGAGTGATGCCGCGCAGGATGCTCTGGCCGGTGGCGGGCGTGATGATGCGCCCGTCGCGCACGACGAAAATGTTCTCGCCGCTGCCTTCGCTGAGCACGCCGTTGACGTCCAGCGCCAGGCCTTCCACGTACCCGTTGGCGATCGCTTCCATCTTGATCAGCGCGCCGCCGGCGTAGTTCGCCGCGGCTTTGGCCTGTGCGGGCGTGGTGTTGGGGGCGTTGCGGTTCCAGGACGAAATCTGCATGTCCACGCCCTTTTCGAGCGCTTCGTCGCCGAGGTACTTGCCCCAGTCCCACGTCAGGATGTCCAGCGTAACCGGGTTCTTGAGCGGGTTGACGCCCATCGGCCCCGCGTCGCGATAGACAATCGGGCGCAGGTAGCAGGCCTTGAAACCGTTTTCCTTCACAGCCGCGATGCAGGCCTTGCTGATTTCGTCCACGTTCCAGCGCAACTCCATGCGATAGATCTTGGCGCTGTCGACAAGGCGGCGGATGTGGTCGCGCAGGCGGAAGATGCCGGCTTGCCCGCCGCAGTCGTACGCGCGAATGCCCTCAAACACGGCGCTGGCGTAGTGGATCACGTGGGCACTGACGTGCACCGTCGCGTCTTCCCACTTGATGAACTCGCCGTTACGCCAGACCTTGTCGCAGAGTTTGTTGGGCATGTCGTGTCTCCGTTGTGGCGATTTTGGATTTTAGATTTTGGATTTTGGATTGGCGCAAGCGTGCATCGCGCTCAATCCAAAATCCAAAATCGGCAATCCAAAATCATCTTGTCAGAATCTTCTCCAGCTCAACCTTCAGCTTGCTGAGCGCGTTTGACCTGTGGCTGATCTTGTTCTTCTCTTCGTCGCCAAGCTCGCCGAACGTTTTGCCCGACGGCGGGTACAGGAACAATGGGTCGTACCCGAAACCGCTGCTGCCGCGGGGCTGGTCTATGATAAGCCCTTCCACCGTCCCGCGAACAGTCACCAGAATGCCCTCGGGGCTTGAAAGCGCGATTTCGCACACAAAGCGCGCCTTGCGCTTCTCGGCGGGCACGCCCTTCAGGTTCTTCAGCAGCAGCCGGTTGTTTGCCGCATCGTCGCCGTGCTTGCCGGCATAGCGCGCGCTGAGCACGCCGGGCGCGCCCTTGAGCGCCTCGACCTCAAGGCCGCTGTCGTCGGCCAGCACGAGCAGATCGATGTTGGCTGGGCGCTCGACCTTGGGCATGCTTTCGGGCGTGAGGCTGACCTTGCGCACGCGGCCGCTGATGCTGCGGTAGCGCTGGGCGGAGAGCGCTTCGAAATCGGTTTCGTCTTCGTCGTCGTCCTGGGAAGTGCTGCGGCTGGCAAACCCGACGCGCCCGACCAGCGCGAGAAACCGCGCCATCTCGTACGCCTTCTTCTGCGCGTTGCCGGCAAAGGTTTCGGCGTCTTCAACAATCTCGGGCACACCGGCGAAGGTGGAAAGCGGCACGAGCTCAATGCCTTTCACGTCCCGAAGGATCTGGCCGATCTCCTTGAACTTGTGCCGGTTGTTTGTGCCTACAACGATCTGGATCACGCCGGGCCTCGCGACTATCGGGCGCGCAGTTTATGGCTGGCGGTTGGTTTGCAAAGACAGAACTGCCTGAACCGCCAAAGCGCGGAATCGCCAAAGGCAAACCGCGAGAACCACGAATCTACACGAATCTGCACGAATAAGGGCTGTAGCGCAAAGGCCACGGGGACCCGATTCGTGGGGATTCGTGTCGATTCGTGGTTTCAGCCTTTGGCGTTATGGCGCTTTGGCGGTTACCCCGCAGCGCAGGTGCCGCCGCCTGCGGCGCAGGAGCCTCCGGCTACCGGTGAGTTGATGACCTCGGGCTTGCCGTTGTCGCTCAGCATGGGCAGGCCCGCCTTCTGCCAGGCGAGCATGCCCCCCTCAAGCAGCAGCCAGTCTTCGTCGCCGGCTTTGCGGGCGGTCATCATGATGATGGTGGCGCGCACGCCGCTGCGGCAGACGCTGACGATGGGGTGGGGGAGCTTCTTGATCTCGTCCATGCGGTCAGCGATCTCGGGCATTTCGATTTCGACGGTGTCGGGCGCGCGGCCCGCAGCCCACTCGGGCGCGTAGCGGCAATCCAGCAGGGTGTAGTCTTTGCCGGGTGTGCCGAGCTTCGCCACGTCTTCGGCGCGGATGATCTTGTCTTCGGGCAGGCCCGCATCCACGTTGAAGGCCAGTGTTTCCGCCATGTTCGCCGGCAGGTCGCCCTTCATGGCCAGGCGCTTGATCAGGGCTTCCTTCGTGGGTTCGGCGAACGCCGGGTTTGTCCGGCGCTGCTCGCCGATGGTGCTGTGCTCGTTGCCGTTATAGTCGTGGCCGGGCCAGACTTCGATGTCCTCGCCCAGGGCCTCGATCTTGCGGAAGCTGTCGAAGAGCTGCGCGCTGCTGCCGCCCATGAAGTCGGTACGGGCCGCGCTGCCGATGAACAGCGTGTCGCCGGTGAAAACACGCGCGCCGTCGAAAATGCACATGCTGTCGGGCGTGTGGCCGGGGGTCTGAATGAACATCAACTGGTGATCGCCGATCTTGAGCGTCTCGCCGTCTTTGACCTTGACGTCGGCGATCTTCGACTTGGTCGCGCCGCTCATCACCACCTTGCACCCGGTGAGGTTGCGAAGCCGGTCGCTGCCCGAAAGGTGGTCTGCGTGCGTGTGCGTGTCGATGGCGTACTTGAGCGTCAGGTCGTCCTTGGCCAGCTCGTCCATGAAGCTGCGCACGGTGTCAAAGCGCAGGTCGATCAC
>CAZNBU010000065.1:0-12125 GCA_964571035.1 uncultured Planctomycetaceae bacterium
CCAGAGCAACACGCAGATCCAGCAGTCGATCCAAGACCTGGTCAGCACCATCGGCGACTATCTGGGCATGGTGATCAGCAACCACGAGAACCTTGAGCACATCAAGCGGCAAAGCCGCCTGGACCGGCTGACGGGCCTGTACAACCGCCGCGTGTTCGATGAGCAGCTCAGCGTCGAGTTCCGCCGTGCGCAGCGTTACGACCGTGACCTCAGCCTGATCATCATGGACATCGACGACTTCAAGAAAGTCAACGACACCTACGGCCACCTGCAAGGCGACAAAGTGCTGGAAAGCATCGGCGAGCTGGTGGTGGGTTGCTTCCGCGATCTCGACACCGTCTGCCGCTACGGCGGCGAAGAGATCTGCGTGATCATGCCTGAAACCGTCGGCCCAGCCGCGCGCAGCAAAGCCGAGCAGGTACGGCGCAAGATCGCCGAGCTTGAGGTCCCGATGGTCGAACAGAACGGCAAGTCGTTGCACGTGACCGTGTCGGTCGGCATCGCCTGCGTAACCAAAGGCACGGCGACCGAAGAGCAACTGCTGGCGGAAGCCGACAAGGCGCTGTACCACTGCAAGCACAACGGCAAGAACCAGGTCAAGCTGTTGATGGACTGAAATGCGTAATGATCAATGATCAATGATCAAGTAACGTCGCGCTGCCACGCGCATTGACCATTGAACATTGACCATTGAGCATTGCCGTTCATGCCCACCCTCGCCGCGTTTCTCAATCTAGCGCTTGCCATCACGCTGCTGATTCTGGTGGTGTACGGGCTGCGTGTGTTGTGGACGAAGGCGTTGCCGCCGCAGGTTCTGGCCTGGCTGATCGCGCCCGGCGTGGCCGTGCACGAGCTTTCGCACGCGCTGGCGTGCCTGCTCACGGGCGCGAAGATTCACTCGATGGTGCTGTTTCGCAGCGACGGCAGCGGCGAAGTGCGCCACGGCCCGCCGAAGCTCAAGTACATCGGCGACATGCTGATCGCGCTCGCGCCGCTGGCGGGCGGCACGGCGTGTTTGCTGCTACTCGGCATTCTGCTGCGCGCGCCGGTCAACCTGTACGACGTGCGCACCGGCGGCGTTCAGCCGGATCAGTTTCGCTTCGTGCTCGACCTGGCGGGCCTAGTCTGGGACGACCTGGGCGTGTTCGTGCGCGCCGCAAGCTGGAGCGACCCGCGCACGTATGTGTTTCTTTACTTCGCGATGTGCTTCACGCTGACCATGTCGCCAAGCCGGCAGGACCTCAAGAACGGCGCGGTCGGCATCCTGGTGATCTGCGGCGTGGTGCTGATCCTGCATCTGATCGTGGACAGGCTGATCCAGGCCCGCGGCGACGGCCCGATCTTTCGGTTTGTGGCCGACGTGCTGATCATGCTGCACTTCCCGTTTTCGATTGCGGCGATCACAGCGCTGCTGGGCGGGTTGATCTACGCCATAGGCATCCCATTCAGAAAGCGCCGTCGGAGGCGGTAGGTGGTTGGTGAAGTGGCGCGGGCAATCCTGCCCGCGCGTGTCGCTTCTTCCGGGCGGGCAGGATTGCCCGCCCCACTACAACTTGAGTCGTGGGCTCTAGTTCTCCTGCTTGTGCGCTTCCAGCGACTTGCGGAGCGTTTGGGCCAGCTCCACCCGCAACCAGCGGGGCTCAAGTATCTCCGCGTGCTTGCCGAAGTTCATCAGGTACCCGATCGCCCAGAACTGGTTGTACAGCGGCGTGTCGAGCACCACCGCCCCGCCTCTTGCCGGCGCCAGCTTGCTGCCGGGCGAATCCTTCCACTCGTCCGAAATCTCTTCCGCCAGCTCCTTTGAAAACCGCACCTTAAGCCGGTCCTTTGGACGGCCCTCAAACATGCCCGCAAGTCGGCCCGCCTTGCGGCGCTGCGGCGCGTTGCGCGTGCTGGCCTTGTCGAGCACCTTCACGCTGCGCGTGCGGTCAATCCGGAAGTGCCGCGTGTCCTGCGCCAGCTCGCACCACGCAAACAGGTAAAAGTGCGCGCCTACCTCCACCAGCTCAAACGGGTGCACACGCCGCACGGCAAGGCGCGCGCGGTGCGCCGAGTAGTACTCGATCTCAACCACGCGGCGCGCCTCGCACGCGTCGGTCAGGTCGGCGATCATCTTGCGCACGCGCTCGGTGCGCCGTGGTGTCACAAACCCCGGTGTAGCCTGTGTCAGCAGCTCCTGCGTGCGCCCGTGCAGCGCCTCCACCAGTGTGTTCGACAACTCCGCAACCGTGCCCGCAGTGGCTGCGTCGGCCGCCGGCGTAAAGTGCTCCAGTGCGTACTTCAGCGCCACCGTTTCGGCGGCTGTGAACGTCAGCGGGCGCGCGAAGTGCTCGCTGAGCTGCAACCGCACCTCCTGCTCGGGCCCGTCCAGTCGGAACTGGATGTAGCTGCCGGGATCGTAGGGCGGCAGGCCGACCATCAGGATGCGGTTGAGGTCCTTCAGCATCTGCTTCACGCTGCGGCCGGTGGCGTCAGCGGCTTGGCGGATCGGGATGCCCGGGTTCGCGGACAGAAACGCCACAAGGTTGACAAGGTCGGCGACGTCGCTCATTCGGCGCCCCCCGTCACCGCGCGCAGGCCTTCGCGCAGGCGGCCCAGCACCACGTCGCGCAGGCCCTTGGGCTCAAGCACCGTCCAGTGACCCGGGAATTCGCCCAGGTAGCGAAACAGCTCACCCGGCCACGCGTGCGGCACCTGCATGACAACCGACCCGTCGCGGTTTTCCTTGAAGCGGTAGACGCCCTCGAACTCGTTCAGCACCGCGAACGCCACCTCGGCGTCAAAGCGGATCTTCACGTCGCTGAACGCGCCATGGCCGCTGCCGAACGCCTGCGATGAGAAGCTGCGCTCAGGATCGAACGCGGTCGGGATGTCGTACTCCGGCGCGCTTTCCTTTCGCGAGTACAATCCGACCGCGCCCCGGATGCGCGACAGCCGGAACGTCCGCTCGCCGCTGTTCAGGTCCAGCCCCAGCAGGTACCACCCGCCGCGGCGCGTCACCAGCGCGTACGGCGCGACGGCGCGGCGCTTCACGCCGTCGCGCGAGCGGTAGTCGAACACGATCCGGCGGCGTTCCACCAGCGCGTTCACGATGGCTTCCAACGGTTTGGACTCACCGGGGCGGCGCTGCAACGAGCGCTTCACGATCGCCGGCGGCGGTTTAACAGGCAGCGCGTTGCGGCCCGCGCCGGCTTGCAGCTTCAGCAGTGCGGTCGTCAGGTGCGCGCCCAACCCGCCGCTTTCTTCCATATATGCCATGCCAATGCGGAACAGCAGCACACGCTGCTCGCCGGTCAGGGAAAGCGATGGCAGCAGGGCGCTGTCGCGGTGGATGGCGTAGCGCACGCGGCTGCGATCTTCGGCGATGCGTTCCACGGTAAGGCCGATGCCGGCAAGGTCGTGCAGGTCTCGCTCAAGGCGGCGCTGGCGGGATTTTTCGCTGGTGGATTCGTCGTCGTAGCCCGAGATGCGGGTGACGTCATTCCAGAACAACCCCTCGCGCGCTTTCAGCAAAGCGCTGATCAGGTTGAGCTGGCGCTCAGTCTTGTCGATCCCCCCAGGCATAATGCCCCCGCGCGGAGTGTACAAACCGTGGCGACAATAGTTGCCGACCGCGCCAAAGCGCAAGGCAAGGCCGAACACCAGTTTCACACGAAGCCACTAAGCCCGGGCTGGGGGTTGGGCGGGCCTTCTGATCTCGCTGCCTCAAAGTGTTTCAAAGGACAAATGCAGCCTCGCGCAGAGGCGCAGAGCGCGCGGAGACCGGCAGAAGAGGTCTCACGCGAAGGCGCGACGCCGCGAAGCGCCCCGGCTTCCGTCGTCCGCTTGTCGTTGAACTGAAACTACCAAACGAAGCATCTCAAGTCGTAGCGTTCGATTCAGTTGCGGCGCTTAGCGTCTTGGCGTGAGACCGCAGTTCAGCTTTCTCCGCGCGCTCGGCGTTCTCTGCGCGAGATTGCTCTTTGAACCCAGACATCGAAGGCACCGCGTGCCGCCCGGAAAGCGGGCTTCGTGGCTTTGTGTGAGACCCGTCCAACGATCACTCAAACCGCGGCAGATCGGGCTTGGAGGCGTTGCGGGCCGACAGGCTGATTTCGGCTTCCACCTGCTCGGCGTCGCGTTTGGCCCGGCGGGCGGCCCTTACTTTGATTACGATCAGGAACACCACCACCGCCACCACGCCCGCGCTGAACAGCCCGCCGCCCACGTACTTGGAAGCGGAGTCAAGCCACTCCTGCCCGTACACGGCTGTGAACCCGCCTAAAATGAACCAGATCGGGATGCTCACAAAGCACCCCAGGAAATCGAACAGCAGAAACTTCGGCAGCGGCATCCGCATCGTGCCCGCGGAAAAGAACGTCACGAACCGCACGCCCGCAATCTGCCGCCCGAGAAACACGGTCCAGTTGCCGTAGTTGTCGAACCACCCCTGCACGCGCCGCATTCGTTTTTCGGTCAGCATGCTGCGCATGAACTTGAAGCGGTCGCGAATGCCGAACCCGAACCGCCGCCCCAGAAACCACGCCCCCGTATCGCCGACCAGGTTCGCGCACGCGCACGCAAAAAACGCGATCACGAAGTAGTACCAGATGAACTCATCGCCCCCCTGCTTGTAGGCGCTGAACCCCGCCAGCGTCAGCCAGATGTCCTCCGGCGTCGGCAGCCCGATGCCGGTCAGCATCAGCACGCCCAGGATCACCGGCCAGATGATGATCGCGTGCTCCTGGTTCCATGCCGGGTTGAACAGCGTCGCGTAGATAATCTCAAGCCAACCGGCTTGGCGGGCGACCTCGGCCAGGGCATCAGGCGGGATGACACTTGCAAGCAGCAAGGCCGTATCCAGGTTCAGTCGTGGTCGTCCGGGGGCAGGTCAGCGCACAGTACACCGACCGCGCTCAGCCAGCTACCACCGCGAAAGTCGGTGGCCATCTGCGGCAGGTTGAGCTTCAGGCCCACGGTGGTGGCGGCGTCGAGCTTCACCGTCTCGTGATCCACCACGTCCCAGGTACGTCCGAACGCGCGTACGGTGTCGCCGGATTCCTCAGGTTGCGTGACTTCCAGGGCGGGCGTGCCGGCGGTGGCGTATTCAACCTTGCCCTGCGCGTGGACTGTCAGTGCAAGCGGGTACGTTGAGCCTTCAACCAGCAGCCCCTGCGCAAGCTGCGGATCAGCGTAACACTTTGCGTGATAAGTCTTTCCGTCAAGTTTGAACGCAATCCGACCCGGGTGGTCGGTGCGCGGCGTGTACTGCGTGATGTGCACGGTGTGGATCATGGTGAACAACCCGCCCGAGTCTGCCAATCAACCCTTCCAAGTAAAGGCGGCGCCGGGCCACGACATCCTGTTGCGTATGTGCATAATCTGTTCACAACCGGGGCATGTTGTGCGTACAATGCTCAGCCCCAAAAACTGGAGTCGGTCATGAAGGTTGCTCTTCCGCTGTTGCTGCTGACGTTGATCTTTGGTGCCGGTACAGCCGCCGCGCAGTCCCAGAAGGCCTGGCTTGGCGTGACCGTCGAGGTGGTGGATGGCGAAGCCGCCAACAAGATCGGCATTGCCGGCGGGTTGAAAGTGACCACGGTAGAAGCCAAGTCGCCCGCCGAAACGGCTGGGCTTAAGGTGGGGGACGTCATCCTGTCGGCGGGCGAAGACGCCGTAACCACGGTAGAGGGCATGCGCAAAGTCATGTCCGACCTGCGCCCCGGCGACTTTCTGAGCCTCGGCGTGCGCCGCAGCAACGGCCGCAACGAGCCGCTGCTGGTCACGCTGGGCGCCCAGAGCGACAAGAGCGATGAGTACGCCGACGACGTCAAGGTCAAAGAGCTGCGCGACCTGCTGCGCAGCCTCGACGCCGAGCGCCGCAAGATCATGAAGCAACTTGAGGAGCGCCTGCGCGAGCTGGGCAGCGGCAAAGCCGACAAGACCGAACAGTCCCCGGTCGCGCCGCCTGAGCCTGAGAAGCCCAACCCCTCCATCCCCGTTGAGCCCGAGCGCGTAACGCTCAAGGTGACGATGGGGGTAAGCTGCCGCAACCTCGACAAGCAGGAAAAGACCGAGCTTGGCGTTGATTCCGGCATCATGATCACCGACGTGCCGCAAGGCGGCCCGGCTTCCGAAGCCGGCCTGCAGCAGAACGACGTGCTTACCCACGTGGACGACGAAGCCGTAACCGGCACCGGCGACCTGCGCACGATTCTCGCGCGGCACAACCCGGGCGACCGCGTCGAGCTCACGCTGCTGCGCAAGGGCAAGACGGTGAAGGTCACGATCCTGCTGCGCGCGAAGTAGGTTGCGGACTCGCCCTGCTTTCCGACAATGGCACGGGCCAACGACCGGGCGCCGTCAGGGGTTAAATCACCCATGTCCAACCCACGCCGCAAACGCAGACGTAACTCCGCCAAGCGCGGGTTTGCGCTGCTTGCGGTGCTGATCCTGGTGCTGATGATCGCGGTGCTGGTGTACGCCTTGCAGCGCGACGTGATTCGCGAAGTTTCGATCTCCGCCAACGTGCGCGACTTCACCCGCGCCGGGTTTCTCGCCGACATGGCGCTGATCCGCGCGCAGGTTGTGCTGCGGCTGGATGAGTACGCCGACTACGACAGCCTGAACGAGCGCTGGTCAGAGCCGCTATCGTGGGAAGGCGAAACCTGGGGCGACGAAGAAGGCGCTGACGGCGGCGAGCGCCCGCCCGAGCCCACCGTGCTGATCGTGGACGAGGACCGCAAGTTCAACCTGCTGACGCTCGTGCGCGGCAATGAGGAGCAGCAAAAGAACGCCTCGGAAGTGCTCAAGCGGCTGATCGAAATCTGCCGCCGCGAGGACAACCGGCTTAGCGGCAACCTCGAGGGCAACGTGCGCTCGGTGCGCAAAAGCGACGACGACACCGCCAACACGGACACGCTGATCAAGAACCTGATTCGCTACCTGAAAGAGCGCGTAACCGAGGAATCCGACGAGCTGGAGTTCTCGGCGCTGCCCGCGGGAGAAACCGGCGACATCCGTGGCATGAAAAAGCAGACGCCGTGGGAGATGCTCACGCTCGGCGAGCTGATGCAGATCGAGGGGTGGACCGAAAGCCTGCTCTACGGCCCGGTGCGCAAGCAGAACGCCGCGCTGTCCGGCGAGCCCGAAGAAGACCAGCCGGAAGACAACCGCTCGTGGCGCGAGCTCACCGACGAAGAACGCTTTGAGCAGACCCGCACCACGCTGGAGCAAGCCGACGAGCGCTCGTTCGACCCCAACCCGATCGGGCTGATTCACTTCCTCACGCTGTATTCGGGCGGGCCGATCAACATCAACACCGCGCCGCGCGAGCTGATTCTCGCGCTGGATGCCGAACTGACCTGGGAAGTCGTAGACCAGATCGTAACCGCGCGCGAGCAGGACCGCGTGGACGTGCGCAACGAAGAAGAGACCGGCGAAATCCCCGAGTACGCAGCCCCGTCAGCCGGCGAAACCGGCGAAGGCGAAGCGCAGGACGAGGAGGACAAAGCCTCGTTCCGGACAGCCGACATCGCCAACTACGCCGCGTTCGTGCAGCGCGTGACCAACCAGCAGACCGAAAGCGGCGAAGGCGCCGCCGAGATCCAGGATTTCAACGACGAAATCTTCGGCCGCATGCGCCCGTGGCTGACGGTAAAGTCCACGGTGTATTCGGTGGAGGCCTCCGCCAAAGTCGGCAAGGTAACGCACACCATAAAGGCAGTGTACCGGCGCTCAGGCACCAACCAGGCCCAGCAACCCAACACCAACAACACGGGAAACAACACAGGCAACAACACGGGGAACAACACCGGCAACAACCCCAACCCAGCCAATCCAGCCACACCAGCGCCCACAACCAACAACCGCAACCAGCCCACCACAGAAGACGGAACCCCACTACCGCCAGAGCCAGGCATGAAGCTAACGCTCCTCTTCAAAGACGTCGCAATCAAATAGTGAGTTCAGGCTTGGCTATCTGCCAACAGTGAAGCGCTTCGGCGAGTCGGGCGTGACTGTGATCTCTGCAATCGGTTGGTCCCCGTTGATGTAGACCTCTACCTGGCATGCCAATTCGGCGCTCGTGTACTGCGCTGTGGGGCTCTTCCGCACGTACACGGTGAAGGGTCGGAGGTCCAACAAGCTGATCGTGGCAACACCGTTGGCATCGAACTGCACCGGGGGCCGACACTCGAACGGCTGGCCCATTCCTGCAATCGAGGCGGTGTACCGCTCAGGTTCCGAGATGCCGTCGAGGGTGATCCTGATTGTACCAGAGTTCTCAGCCGTTGCCTTGCGAAGCACGATGTCGCCAAGGTCGTTGACCTCCTCCGGGCGAAGGACTATTCGCTGTTTTGCCCGGAGAAAGCCCTGCGCTTCGATAGTCAGTTCGTACGTTCCAGCAGCAAGACCGACATAGCTGATGTGCCCATCCTTGTCGGCACAAGCGAAGTGCCGCTGCATAACGCCGTCGCTCACCTTGGCTTTTTCGTAGCGGCTCGGCTTTCTCCAATCGACGTACTGGTTGCTGTCGTACAGGGCAACCGCTGGATGAATCGGTTTTCCGTCTTCGTCCACGATCCGCATTTTGGCTGTCGCGCCTTTGGTCAGCTGTGCGACTACGCGATACCACTGCCCCGGTGTAGTCGAAAGATCGATACGGTCAGACTTCCACGTGCGGTCGCCCAAGACCAGTACAGACGCAACCGAGGTGTGTGGAGCCAAGTTGATGGTCCTGACGAGACCGGGCCCCACCTGTCTGAATTCTTCGATGCGGACGCCGCGTTCGGTGTAAACCGCAACATTCAGAACCTCGTCGCCTTCGGCGGAGGTCAGGTCTATCTCCAAACCCCAGCGAGCGGTGTCGTCTCGGGGCACAACAACCTTGTGTCTTGACCCGGCTTCTATCCTGAAGTCGAAGCCCGTTGTGAGCGCGTAGCCCTCGCGCGTGCTGTCGATCTTGCCCCACAACCGGCCCACCGGAGGCAGCCTATCAAGCGTCACTATGGATTCTCCAAAGAGTTGGATCGGATCGCGCGGGTACCCTGTTTCCTTATCTGCTGTAGGCGTGTCCTTCTTCCAGACGGAGTAGCCAAGTGTGCCAGTGACTGGTGTTCCGTCCTCGTACATGATTTCGAGCGTGACAGTCCCGGGTTTTGAAAGGCGAACCGTTTGTTCGTCAATTGTCGGCGGAAGCGTCCAACCGTTTACCGGAAGGACGAAGTAGGAGTCCGCATTTGGCGTTTCGGTAACAGTCCACAGCGGCGTGTCGAGGTACAACAGGACACCTGACTCGATGGGCACCGCGTCGAGCGCAATCGTGCCTTTGGAGTCCGTGATAGCACTGGACCTCAGCCACTCCACCTTCACCGACGGGCTTCGCGCTGGGTCGTCCCGCATGATCTTCATGATGACGTTGCTGAGTTCGTAGCGAACCGTCTCGCCGGTGACGGGCTCGCCATTCGAGTCGATGAACCGGATCGTCACCGTGCGTGTCGGTGCGTCGTAAATCTTCGGACCGTACTTTTCGTGCTCGGTGCTCGTAGACGGGCTTGCCGCGGGTTTGCCGGTCTTCGGAACACCGCGGTCCTCGGGGCGTGGCACATGTCCCACGAGAACATCCTGCGATGAGTTCGCTTCGATATCTGGGCCGTCGGAAGCACCTGCTAAGAAAACGACGACAAGCGCAACTAGGGCGCAGAGCAGGACAAGACCGACGACGAGTGCCACGCGCCGGCCTTGTCCGTTCTCCTGCTCTGGAGTTCCCATCCGATCTCTCCGAGGTCCTTTTCTTGCCGCCAGTCTTTTGGCTAGCACGGGTCGTCAGAATCGACCTGCGAGCCGTTTGCGTCCGCCGTTACGTTGCCGATCTTCGTAGCCGGGTCGCCGTTCTCCGTCTTGGCCTCGCCATGGATGACGTTTTCATCGCGATCGGTCCTCAACGACACCGTGCCCCAGCAGCGGTACTCCATCTTCGTCCACGCCGACAAGCCGTTGATATCCAAATCTGCAGCCCAATCAACCTGGGCCGCGCTCTCCTCGCGATGCAATGCATCGCTGCGGTACAATCGCTGCGCGACCCATGCCGGCCCGACGTGGTGTATGCCTTGGTTGGTTTGCTGAGCGCTTTCGAGCGGATCGAACTTGTTGCTTCTAGTTCGACGGCTTCTTGGTGTCGTCGATGCCGAGGAGCTTCTTTAGCTCGGCGATTTCGGCTTTCAGGGCTGCGATCTCCTGATCGTGCTTGGTGTCCTGTTGTTCGAGTTGCTCGACTCGCTTCTCCTGCTCCGCGATGCGCTCACCCTGGGCGTCCAGTCTGGCATTGATCTCCGAGCTGGCTTTCTCCAGCCCCTCGATGCGGGTTGCGAGATCTTTGTTGGCCGTTACAAGCCCGTCGATCTGCTTCTGTTGGTGGTCGTAGAGTTCTTTGGCCTGCCTGTCCCCCGCCTCCATGTCCTTGCGCAGTTTGTCCTGTGACTCGTGCAGAAGGCCGATCTCGGCCTTGTTGGCTGCGATCGCCTTCCTGTGCGTAGCGATGTCGTTGGTGTTGAGCCGAACCTGGTCTTTGAGTTCAAGGACGTCCTGCTTGGTTTCCTTCTGGTCCTGCCGGATGCCTTCCAGGTCCTGCTGAATCTCTTTGATCGGGGTGGGCCCGACTTCACTCTGAATGCGCTCGTAGATGAGGTAGCCGGTGCCGCCGGCTAGGGCGAGCACGATTACCACCAGGCCCCCGGTCAGTACACGGACATTGCTCATGGCGGTCTCCTAGCGCCCCGGTTGGTTCTGCTTGTCGAGCTTCTGCGAGTCCCTTAGCCGCTTCTTTTCCTTCATTTTGATGTCCTGCTGGCGCAGCCTGTCCAGTATCTCGCGCACGTTGATCTCTCTTATTTCGACTCCGCCGTCGCAGTTTCCACAGCGAATCTGCGACAGGTCGATGTCGGCGCGGGGGATCTCCACCCCTTCCTGCTCTTCAATGTAAAGATTGCCGTTGGACATCAGCATGCACGGAAACGTGAACGGGCGCGTTACGCTGAACTTGCCGCGGTCGCAGTCGCCCACGATCGTGGTCAGGAAGTCGTCGGGCAGCCACACCTTGCTTCGCTGGCAACACAGGATGCGGTCCATGCCCATTACTTCTCCCTTGGTTCCAGCTCGTCCGGCGTCAGCGCGCTCACCTTCTCGTACGCCTCTTTGCCCAGCGCCTCCGCGAGGTACTTGCGCCAGGCGGCGTCCAGCCGGTTGAACGCCTCCTGCGGCGCCGACGACTGCACGAGTACATAGTAGCACTCGCTGCCCTGGTCGTCAGACCTTTGCAGGCGCGAGTCGTAGTACAGCGACCACAGCGCCTTGAGCACGGCTGCGCGCAGCTCGGCCGATTTTTCGTGCTTGCTTACGGCTTCATAGGCTTCGGCGGAGTATGCCGGGCAGTAGGTGTCGAGCAGCGCGACGGCTTCCTCGGAGACCTTGGCGGCGGCGTCGCGGAAGCGGTCCTGCGCGGCTTTCTGCTTGTGGCCGAAGTTGGTGTCTTCCGCCAGCGCGAGCATCAGCGTGTACTCCATGGCGCGCACGCGCGAGTGCAGCCGCGAGTACTCGTCCACGAGCTGGTCGTAGTTCTTGACGAGATCGGCGTTCTGCAGGCCTTCCTGCTCTTCGGCCAGCGCGGCGCGGTCTTTGCGGCGCTGGTCGATCTCATCGGTGACGGCCTGGTAGCGGTCGCGGTCGCGGCGCACGTCGCGCAGCTTGTCGCGGGCTTCTTCGCCGGCTTTGACAATGGCGAGTTCTTTCTTGAAGTCTTCGCGGCGCGGCTCGGCGTCCTTTTCCAGCGCTTCGATGCGCGCTTGCACCTGCGCCAGCGATTCGCGCGCGGACCCCAGCGTGCCTTCCGTTTCCAGCTTGCGGGTCTGCAGCAGCGCGAGCTGCACCTTGGCCTCCTCCTGCGCGGCCAGGTCGGATTCGGCTTTGAAAGCGCGCTCGCGGGCCTCTGCCACGCTGTTGTTCTGCTTCTCCACGGCTGCATCGGCGGTGGCGCTCGCCTGCTGCGCGGCGTCGCGCGCCTTGGTGGCGTCCTTGAGCTTGGCGTCGGCGGCTGCGAACTCTTTGTCGGCTTTGTCCTTGGCCTTGCTGGCGGCGTCGGCTTCGCCCTG
>CAZNBU010000066.1:0-12070 GCA_964571035.1 uncultured Planctomycetaceae bacterium
TCTTGCCCTCGACGTACTCCATCGCGAAGTAGCAAAGGCCGTCGATCTCGCCGGCGTCGATGCCCGTGATGACGTTGGGGTGGTTAAGCCTCGCGCTCGCACGCGACTCGTGCAGGAAGCGCTCCTTGATCGCGGCGTTGGCGGCGAGCTCCGGTTGCAGAATCTTAATCGCGACCCAGCGCTCCATGCGAAGCTGGCGCGCCTTGTAGACCGTGCCCATCGCGCCCTGACCCAGCTTCTCCGACAGCCTGTACCCCTGGATCTTGTCCGCGATCTGGTACATCTGCTGGTAGCTCTTGATGCGATCGACGCCCGCCTTGTCCAGGAACCCGCGCTCAAGCAGCAACTGCCCCAGCAGCGGCACACGCTGGCCCTTCTGCAACAGAGCGCGCTGCACGTTCACGCACTCCTGGATTTGCGCAGCCGTCACAAGGTTCAGGTTGACCGCAGCCTGGCCGAAACTCAGCCGGGCGGAGCTGGCCTCGCTTGAGCCCGACTTCTCAATCTCAACCGGATCCATCGGCTGTGTGTCGGCCAGGCTGGGGTTGGCGTCTTCCTTGCCGGGCAGGCGCTCGGTCGGCAGGCCGGTTGCCGGTGGCGGAATCTCGGTGTCCTCGCCCACCGGCGCGCCGTCAAGCTCGCCGGGGCGTTTGATCTCATCGGTGCCGGGCATGTGCCGCCCGGTCGCGGGCGACTGGCCGGCTTTGCGCGTCACCTGCGAATCGGGTGTGCGCACGGGGTAGATGCGTTCGTCGCTGCCCCCGCCTTCACTGGACGGTGACCTCCGCAAACGAAGCTGCCATGGGTACTGCATTCCTGAGCCCAGCCGCCGCGTGCCACACGCGAGCGATACACATGGATAGACCGCGACACGACGCGGCCGAAGAAGCCATTATTGCAGGGTTTCCGTGATTTATCGAGAGGCCCGCCGGTTCGCAACCCAAAGTGCCCCGCGCGGGCGCAGGTTGAAGTCGCCGAGCACCGGGACCTCGAACTGCGCCTCCGCCGGGCCAAGCGCGGCGGCGCGTCCCCGGTAGGCGTTGCTTTCGAGCCACCACTCCAGCAGCCGCGCCTGCTGCAAGGCAAATCCGCCCTCGCCGTCGTAGGCCAACGCGGCGTAATCCCTGAAGTTGATGCCGCCGATGCGCCCGCCCGCGTACTCGACGGTGCCGCCGTGTTCGCCGCCGATCAGGGGCACGTCAATCTGCCAACCGCGGTGGCCGTGGGCGCTGTGGAAAGACCGCGGCAGCCAGCGCGGCGAGCCTTGCAGGTCCACTTCGAGGATCTCCCCCACCCCCTCGCCGGGCATGCAGAATGCATGCACAGACGCCGCACCCGAATCTTCGCCGCCGCCGTGCACCACAACCCACTGGTCCACAACCGGCTGCGGCTGAGGTTGCAGCAATGCGAGCCCGGCAATCGTGCACCCGGCGGCTGCAATCGTTGGTGCGACAACCCAGCGGCCGGCGCGGAGCCGACCAAACACCAGCGGCGCCACACCGGTGATCAGCACCAGCGCCCCCGCGAGCGCGGCGAACAGCGCGCCGGGGCGCCGCGGGTCCGGCGCGTCCTGGATCAGCATCGGCGGCAGCGCGACAGAAGCCCGCGAGGGCGGCGACCCAGCCGGCGCGCGATCATTGCCGAACCACATATGGTCCAGAATCGCCTCGCGCAGCACGACGTGCGGGTTGCCGTGCAGGCGCAGCGCGTCGAACTCGAAGCGGTAGATCGCGCCCGGCCCGTAGGCCATGCGCTGCGCGGCGACACCGCCGAAGTTCATGATCTCTGGCGCGCCGGGCGGCGGCAGCCCCTCCGCCCGCTCGCCCATGCGGAACGAGCCGACGATGACTGCGGCGCCGCCCAGCGAGCAGAACTCGGCAATCGTGCGCTGCGTACCGTCGGGCGGGCGCTGCGCCTCGGGCTGAAACATGATGATCGCGTCGTACCCGTCCAGCAGCCGCCAGTCGGTGAAGAACTCGCGGTTCTCAAAGTAGTCGCAGGCCATGCGCCCGGGATCGTTGGGCACCAGCGTCGGCACGTACACGATGTCGGACGCGAACACGGCTGTGTACGGTTGCTCGTAGCTTGGCTCCAGCCTGCGCAGCGGCAGCCTTGGAGTGAACTCGTCGCCGGCGACAGAGACAACAACCTCCGGCGCGATGAACACCGGCACCACGACCTCCGCTTTCTCGCCCGGCAGCGTTGAAACGTCACGTACGAGCCGCGTAGTGCCGTTGGTGATCGTCACGCGCTCGACGTCAGATTGCGCCGTGAACACCAGCCGAAACGGCGCGCATGTGCCGGGGCGGCCGTGCGGCTCGCTCAGAAACCGCGACCGCTCGCGATCAATCGCCTGCGCGCTCAGCACCGGCGCGAGCAGGATCAGCAGTGCCAGCACGCGCCGCATCACGCCGCCTCCTTGCGCGCGGGCAGCGCGAGCGCCAGCGCCCAGAGCACTACGCCGGCGGGCAGCAGCGGCATCCATGACAGGTCGCCCGCCGCAAACGCCCACGACGGCGAGACCCCGCGCAGGTGCAGCAGTGTGGCGCCCGCGTACTCAAGCGAGAAGTAGTGCGCCAGCGCGGGCACCGCGAACACACACAGCACCGTGATCCGCGCGCGCGTCACCCAGTTCGCGCTGTAGCGCGCAGCCAGCGCGAGCGCTCCCCCGGCGCAACTCCAGGCAGCCAGTGCCCCCATGCGCGTCTCAACCGGCAGGTCGCCCAGCGCCGCGAAACGAAACAGCATCACGCACGCCGAAGCGGCTGCGAAGCACGCCAGCACATTCAGCAGGTTCAGCGCGGCGGCTTTGCGTTCGCCACCAACGCGCGGGAACAGCAGCAGGACGCACGCCGCGAACTCGGCGTGTACCACAGCAACTTGCAGGTTGCGATCCAGGCCGACGCCCATCGGCCCGCCCACCGCGCCGATCGACACCAACCCCGCCACCCCCAGCAGGAAGACCACGACAATCAGGGGGTTGAACGGCATATCGGCAATCCCATTCGGCCCGGCATTGTGTACCATGGCGGGGGCTGTTCCCCCAAGCCCGCAGACTACAGGCGTTGCCGCGATGACGACACATCCACTCTGGCTGGCAGGCTCGAAAGTCACCACCCACACTACGTTCCAGCACCGGGCCGCCTATGACCACCAGGACCTCGGCGAGGTCTGCCAAGCCGCAACGCGCGAGGTTTCCGCCGCCATTTCAGCGGCCTGGCACGCGCGCTTGCCGATGTCCCGCATGTCGGCGGGCGCCCGCGAAGCGGCACTTCTGACCGTGGTGGAAGGCCTGCGCGCGCGCGAAGAGGAGTTCGCGCAGATGATAACGGCGGAGACCGGCAAGCCGATCAGCCTCGCACGCGGCGAAGTCGCCCGCACGCTCAACACGTTTCAACTGAGCGCCGAGGAGGCAAAGCGCACCGGCGGCGAAGTCATCCCGCTCGATACGCTGCCCGCCAGCGACGGCCGCTACGGCATTGTCCGTCGCTTCCCAAAAGGGATCGTGGTCGCGATTACGCCCTTCAACTTTCCGCTGAACCTGGTGGCACACAAGATCGGCCCGGCCATTGCCGCCGGATGCCCGTTCATCCTCAAGCCGGCGCCGCAGGCGCCCCTGTGCTCATTGATGCTTGGCGAACTGCTGGCGCAGGCGCGCCTGCCCGAAGGCGCCTTCAGCATCATCCCGTGCGAAAACGACGTCGCGCAAACGCTGGCAACCGACTCGCGCGTGGCGGTCGTCAGCTTCACCGGCAGTGACACCGTTGGGTGGAAGCTGCGCGAAATGGCGCCGCGCAAGACGGTGCTGCTTGAGCTTGGCGGCAACGCCGCCGTGATCGTCGAGCCGGACGCCGACCTTGAAGCCGCCGCGCAGCGCATTGTCACCGGCGCGTTCGCCCACGCCGGCCAGGTCTGCATCAAGGTGCAGCGCATCTTCGCGCACGATTCGATCGCGCCGCAACTGCTGCGACGGCTGGTGGAGCTTTCGGGGGCCGTGGGCGTCGGCGACCCGACCCACGAGGACGTGATCGTCGGCCCGATGATCAACGAGAAGGCGGCAATCCGCGTCGAGGAATGGGTCAATGAAGCCAAGCGCGCCGGCGCCAAGGTACTGACCGGCGGCGAGCGCGACGGCCAGTTCTATCGCCCGACAATCATGATCGACGTGCCCGAAGACGCCAAGGTGAACTGCCGCGAGGTGTTCGGGCCGGTGGCGGTCTTCTACCGCTACCAGGATTTCGAAGCCGCCCTGCACGCCGTGAACTCAACCGACTACGGGCTGCAAGCGGGCGTGTTTTCGCGCTCGCTGCCGCGAGTGACGCAGGCGTTCGAGGTGCTGGAAGTCGGCGCGGTGATCGTAAACGACATACCGACCTATCGCGTAGACCACATGCCTTACGGCGGCGTCAAAGCCTCGGGCATGGGGCGGGAAGGGCCGAAGTACGTGATCGAGGAATACACCGAGCCAAGGATGCTCGCCGTGAAGCCCATGTAGGAGAACTGCGGTTCTGGGTTTCGGGTTTTGGGTTACGGGTTTAGGCAAACGTCATTTGCCTTCCCCAGAACCCGAAACCCAAAACCCAAAACCGCAGTACCAATCCCCATGCCCATCATCTACTACCTCGACTACCCGTGCCCGGTGAAAGACCAGGTCCCGCCGGGGCGCATGCTGCGGCTGTTGTACGGGCGCGAACGCGCTTCAGAGGCGCTGGCCCGCGCGCGCAAGGAGGACCTCCACGTGCCGCCGGAGCAGGTGCGGGTTGACCTGTCGCTCAAGGACAAGGACCGCACCCGGCAGCTCGTCGGCACCACGGTCGCGGAAGTCGAGCGGCAATTTGCCGAACTCGACGCGCACTCTCATCACTGCCTTGAGTGCCGCGCGCGCATTGAGGACCACAGCTTCGGGTGCCGCGGGCGCATCGACTTCCCCTTCAGCCTGCGCGCCGAGACGATGCTGATGAGCCGCATCCACGAATCCCACGGCGACCCCACCGCGAGCATGCTCGCCAACTATTTCGAGAACAACGGCATCACCGGCAACCGCGCAGCCGACATGCGCAACCTGCCCGGCGTCTTCTTCGAAAGTGACAAGCCGCTCGTGCGCCGGATGCAGGACGGCCGCCGCATCAGCAGCAACCAGGTGTTTGAGCTGTTCTTCCAGTCCGGCACGATCGGCCGCAACCACGCGCGCTTTCTGCTGGGAATGTTTGAACTGCTCGACTCCGACCTGCCGATCGCGCCGCCGCTGAGTGCGCTGCCAAACCTGTTCGTGGTGGAGCGCGAAGAAGCCGGCCTGCTGGTGCAACGCATCGGCCTGACACTGAAAGTAAGCGAAAGCGACCGCTGCGCCCGCCAGCTCGAAAACTTCCTCGGCGGCTTGCTGCTATCCAGCGAACTGGGCCATGAGTTGTTGGTGAAAATCTAAGTCGGCAACCCAGCCAAATTTGGATTTGCGATTTTGGATTTTGGATCAGGCCGCACCCGTCGTGCAGTTCAATCCAAAATCCCCAATCCAGAATCCAAAATCGAACCGCAGTAGCCGCGCATGAGGTCAATCGACCAACCAACACCCCAACAGGCCTAGCTTCCCAACGACCCGCGCATCTCGCCGACATCCAAAAACTTCACCCGAGGCCGGTTTGCCGGCTTGCCACGCTCAATCTCCGCGGCGTTGATCTTCTGCCACTCGTCGAAGGTTACGAACTCGCAGGAGGCTGACTTGAGCAGGTCCTCAATCGGCTTGTCGGGCTCGTCCACACGGCGCACGTTCTTCACGTCTTCGAGCAGCAGCGCGACCGTCTCCTCGGCGTCTTTCTTGTTGGTGCCGATCACGCCGGTCGGGCCGCGCTTGGCCCAACCCACGACGTACGCGCCGGGCAGCACGTTGCCGGTCTTGGGGTCGAGCACGCGCCCGTGGTCGTTGGGGATGATCCCTTTGCGCTCGTTGTACGGCACGCCGGGCAGCGCGACGCCGTAGTACCCCACGCTGCGCAGCACCATGCCGACGTCCAGCTCTTCGAACTCGCCTGTGCCTTCGGCGTTCAGGTATCCGTCCGGCGTGCTCACCAACTTGTTGCGCTCCAGCTTCACGCCGCTGACCCACCCGTCCTTGCCGTGAATCTCCACGGGCGAAACCAGAAAGCGAAAGTGCACCTTGCGCGCCTTGTCGCCCTGGCCGCGCTGCGCGTACTCGCGCAGGAACTCCACGTTCTGGCGCGTAAGTCGGTCACCCTCAATCGCCTTCTGCGACTGCGGGTCGAGTTCAAGCTCCTCGGCCTTGACGATCGGGTCGGCTGCGCCGAGGTGCCCGAACTCCTTGATCTCGGGGTTGGTGAACTTCGCCTGCGCCGGGCCGCGGCGGCCCAGCACGTAGATGTGCTTGACTTTGCTGTGTTTAAGCGCTTCCAGCGCGTGGTCAGCGATGTCAGTTTCCTTCAGTTCGTCGTACGACTTGGCCAGGATGCGCGACACGTCCATCGCCACGTTGCCCACGCCGACGACCGCCACGCCTTCGACATCCAGGTTCGGGTTCAAGTCGCGGTAGTCCGGGTGGCCGTTGTACCAGGCCACGAACTCGGTTGCGGACATGCTGCCTTTCAGGTCTTCGCCCGGGATGTCGAGGTTGCGGTCAGACTGCGCGCCGGTCGCGAACACCACCATGTCGTAGCACGGCCGCAGCGAATCCAGCGTGATGTGCGTGCCGAAGTTGACGCACCCGAAAAAGCGCACTCGCGGGTCCAGCGCCGTCTTTTCGTACAGGTTCGCGACCGACTTAATCTTCTGGTGGTCCGGCGCGACGCCGTAGCGCACCAGCCCGTAGGGCGCCGGCAGCCGGTCAAACAGGTCCACGCGCACATCAACGTCTTCCTGCTTGATCAGTGCGGCAGCCGCGTAGAAGGCGCTCGGCCCGGCGCCGATGATCGCGATGCGTACAGCCATGGTGCGTTCCTTTCGTGCGGGCATTGTTCCAACCCGCGCCGAATAGGCAACCGCAGTCGGACCTATTCTCCAACCTGCAAGATGCGCAACTCGCCGCCCGCGACCAGGTGCAGCGTGGCGTCGGCGGCGGCGGCCATCGCGGAAGCCTCGGCATCGTACCGCATCAGTTCGCGCCCGGTGGCGGTTTCGTAGAAGACGAGATCGCCGTCTTCAAGCGCCGCGAGAATCGTCCCCGCAAACAGCAGTGCGATCGCCGTGGGTTGGCGCGCCGTCGCCACTTTCGCCGCTGGCTGCACTTCGTTGAGTGTGAGCACGCTGACTTCCAATCCTCGCGCCAGCGCGAGCTTCTGCCCGTCGGACGACAGCGCCATTGCGCCGGGCACCTCGTCGTTCAACCCGGCCACCGCACGCGGCTCCGGGCGGTCCATGAAGTCGCACACGTGCACAGCCGCGCCAAACCGCACAGCCGCCACGTGTCGCGACGACGCCAGCGCCACGTCATCGACCGGCGCGGGCGAAACCGCCAGTTGCTCGCGCCGGGCGTGCTGCGAAAGCAGCGCCAGTTCATTCGGCTGCCGCTGCGTCAACAACGCGCCCGACGGCCAACCCGCCAGCACCCGCCCGGCGTCTTTGACCGCCACCCGCTCGCCCCACGGCGTCAGGATGCTCGTGCCGTCACTGCCCGCGGCGGCGCCCGCGGTTGGGAAAACGCGCGTCATTGCGGGCGCGGCGTGCCACTGCCCGGCGGAGAAAACGCGCACGTCGCCGCCCGGCGACGCGAGCACAAACCCGCCCGGCTCAGCGCGCGCCTCAATCCATTCGGGCACCTTGAGCAGCGAGATGCCAAGATCGCGCACGGGCAGCGGCAGCACCTGCAACACGCCGGCGGGAGTGCCGTAGATCAGCCCGTCCGGCCCGAGCGCGCCGAACGTCAGCTTCGAGCGCGAAAACCGCTTCTCGATCGGGTCGCCAACGCCGATCAGCGCCACCTCGCCCGATCCGCCGGTGCACAGCACCGCGCCGTTGTGCAGGAACCGCACGCTCTGCCAGTCCACGGGCTCAAACGTGTGCAGCGCGATGTCAGGCTCGCGCGCGCCGTCGGTCGACAGCAGCGCGACCGCCAGCGTCGGCCCCATCATCGCAGCCACCCGTAACCCGGTGCCGGTCCCGAGCAGCGCCACGGGCCCGCGCGAGTCCCCCTCCAGCTCATGCACATCGTGCCACTCGCCGGCGTTCCACAACTTCACCCACGAGCCGAACACACCCGCAACCTGCCCCGCCGCGTTGACGCACAGGGCGCGCAGCTCGCCCGCGGGTGGGTAGTCGTGCACCGCGACGCGCTCACCGTCGGGCGCGTAAACCACGATTCGCCCGTCGATCGCGGCGGCTGTCCAGCGCAGATCAGGGGTAGAGGCCGCCATCACGCAAAAGCGCGCGCCGGGGGCTGCATCCGGGGCGGGTGGCTCAAACGGCGCAGCCGGACCGTTGGTCGCGCCGCGATACAGCACGCCGCCCAGGCGCGCGACGAAGCGCCCGCCCGCCCAGTCCAGCGCGAGGTCCGCGGCATCGGTCGCGTACGGCAACGCGATCTGGGAGAGAAACTTTCCGTCCAGCGTGCCGTAGATTTCCAGTGTGCACGAATCCTTCAGTTGCCGGATCACCGCAACGCGCAGCGCGTCGCCGCTGACCGCGCCGCACAGCACCGGCGCTTCGCCGCTCGGCCCGCCCGAAAAACGCGAGACCGTCGGCCGCAGGTATGTGCGCAGCAGCGGCGCCCACGGCGGCAGGCCCAGCGGCTCAGCCTCCTTCAGGGTCGCGCGCGCGAGCTCAAAGTTGCCTGCCGCGATGTCCGCACCCGCCAGGCGACACTTTTCCAGCGCAATGCGGCGGCGCAGCTCATCGGCGCCCGCCTTCTCCTGTTGCAGCTCGTCGGCGAGGTCGAGCGAGCGGTTGCTCTGCGCCTTGATGCTGGCTTCGGCGGCGGCCACCTCGGATTGCGAGTCGCGCAGGTCGCGCTGCATCTCGCGGTACGCAGAGATGCCGAGCACCGTCAGCGTCACCAGCACCAGCGCGCACGCGCCGAACACCACGCGTTGCAGCTTAAGCCGCGCCAGCAGGTGCGCTTCGACGTCGCCAGGGTTGATCTGCTCAGGCCCAGCCATGCCCTTTTCCTTTGCCCATCGCCGCGTAGAGTGCCGGCGCGAGGGCTGCCCGGAGAGTTTAGCCTTTCATGCTGATCCTTATGAAGTCCAACGCGGCGCAAGAGCAACTTAATGCCGTCGCCGCGCGAGTCACCGAACTCGGCCTTACCCCCCACCCGATGGTCAGCTCATCCCGCACGGTGGTCGGGGTGACGGGCGATACCGCGTCTGTCGATCCCGCCGCCTTCAGCAACCTCGCCGGCGTTTCCCGCGTGATGCGCCTTGCCGCGCCATTTAAACTAGCTGCGCGCGAGTTTCATGAAGACGACACCGTTGTCGATGTGGGCGGCATCAAAATCGGCGCCGGCCAGCCGTTGTGCGTCATCGCCGGGCCATGCAGCTTCGAAACGCCTGAGCAGGTGATGACCGTCGCCCGCGCCGTCAAGGAAGCCGGGGCGACCATCATGCGCGGCGGGCTGTTCAAGCCGCGCACCAGCCCGTTCAGCTTTCAGGGCCTGGGCAAGGACGGTTTCAAGCTAATGGCCGACGTACGCAAAGAAACCGGCCTGCGCTTCGTCACCGAAGCCATGGACGAAGAAGGCCTTGCGCTGGTGGATGAGCACGCCGACATGATCCAGATCGGCGCGCGCAACATGCAGAACTTTTCGTTGCTGCGCCGCGCGGGCAAGGCGGTTAAGCCCGTGCTGCTCAAGCGCGGCATGTCGGCGACGCTGGAGGAATGGCTCACGGCGGCTGACTATGTGCTCAGCGGCGGCAACGCGAACGTGGTGCTGTGCGAGCGCGGGATACGCACGTTTGCCACGCACACGCGCAACACGCTCGACCTAAGCGCCGTGCCCGCGATCAAAGAGCTGTCGCATTTGCCGGTAATCGTCGACCCAAGCCACGGCACCGGGTTACGCAACTACGTGCCGTCCATGGCGCTCGCGGCAGTAGCAGCCGGCGCCGACGGCATCATGGTCGAAGTGCACAACGAGCCCGAAAAAGCCAAAAGCGACGGCGGCCAAAGCCTCTATATGAAGCAGTTTGCTGAATTGATGTCGGTGATCCCGGCCGTAGCCGACGCGGTCGGACGCTCTCGAGTGGTCAATGGTCAATGATCAATGCGCGGCGGTATTCCATTGATCATTGACCATTGAAAATTGATCATTTCCGCCATGTCTGATCTCATCGTTTCGTTCGACAACTTCCTTCAGAAAGAGGTCCTGGAAGAGCTGCGGACCCTGCGGGGGATCGTTGTTGCCGGCAAACCGCAGCGAAACGGCACGGTCAAGATCCGCACCACCACCCGCCACCTCGACGACGAAACCGAAGCCATCCGAAGCATAGAGGACATCCCCGGCGTCATTGACGTGAGACTGCTGTGAGTGGCCGGTTTTGGGTTACGGGTTTCGGGTTTTGGGGACCAGGCCCGGCGCTTTTCCCCAAAACCCGAAACCCAAAACCCAAAACCCCATTTTTCCTGAACCCATAATCGATCCCCCGGACTCTTAAGGGTGATGACGATGACGGCGGCGGACCCGAGCCTCGACCTGGCTGGTTTGATGCGCGAGCATCAATCCGGCATCTGGCGCTACCTGCGCGCCCTGGGGGCTGATCCGAGCCTGGCCGACGACATCACACAGGAGACGTTTCTGGCCGTGCACGAAAAACCGTTCGAGCAGCGATCACGCGGCGAGACGGCTTCATACCTGCGCACGGTGGCGCGCAACCAGTTTCTCAAGTCGCGCCGCAACGCGGGCAAACACGTGGATGAAGTCGCCCTGAAGCACATCGAAGGCCGCTGGAACAACCTGGTAGAGGACAACGGCGAGCGCATGCAGGCCGCATTGAAGGAGTGCCTGGGCGATCTCGACGACAAGCCGAAACAGGCTTTGGACATGCAGTACAAGGAAGGCAAGCAGCGTGTGGAGATCGCCGAAAGTCTCGGCATGACCGACGACGGCGTAAAGACGCTGCTCGCAAGAACAAAGGCACGCCTGCGCAAGTGCATGGAGCTGCGGTTGGGTTCGGAGTAGTGCAGTTGAAGTGGGAAGTTGGAAGTTGAAGTTACTTCTAACTTCACCTTCCCACTTCAACTGACCCACCTCTGTGGTGATCCACCGGCAGCACCGGAGTGATGAAGATGGACAACAACGACCCCATTCTCGAATCGGCGCTGGAGGAGGCCCTTGGCGGCAAGTCGCCCCCTGACCTGATCGGCCCCACCTTGGCCAAGGCTGCGGCGCAGCCCCCCGCGCCCGCAAAACCGCTGTCGGCTGGGCCGCGCCCGCACTGGCGTGCCTGGGGCACCGGCCTGGCCGCAGCGGCCGCGTTGGTTGTGACGTTCACGGTGCTCGGGCTGAACCACGACGAACCCGAGTACATGCCGGATATGGTTTACAGCAAGGCGCCGGAACGCCAATCCGAGCCTCCACAGGACGCATCTCCCGAACAGGAACCGTCGCTTGAGGCTCTCGACTTTAGCCTCTACGACAGTTCGAAAGGCGTACCGCACATCCGACCCTCGGGCGGGGTCACGATAGACGGACGAGATCAAGGACTTGGTGGCCGCGTCACTTGGAGACTTCCAGAAGGCCCCTTGCAGTGGAAAGGGGAAGGTCTAAAGGACGCAACGCCTGAACCGAGAGAACCCAACGCGCCAACCGGCATGCAGCACAAGGCTCACGGGTCCAATCCGTTTGTGGATGTTGAAGACGATGCCTCTTCCACGTTCGCGCTGGAACACGACACAGCCAGCTACTCCATGATGCGCAACTACCTCAACAGCGGGCAGCTTCCGCCGGAAGAGGCGATCCGCGTTGAAGAGTTGATCAACTACTTCGACTACCGCTACGACAAACCGGTGCGCAATGCCTTCGAGATCGCGCTGGACGGCGCGCCTTCGCCCTACGGTCAGGACCTCAAGAACTGCTACCTGCTGCGCGTCGGCGTGCAGGCGCGGCAGATCGATGCCGCCGAGCGCAAAC